>CAUBQU010000149.1 GCA_958438185.1 uncultured Oscillospiraceae bacterium | reverse complement strand
GGTAAAATAGCAGAGGCGGTGCAGCAGATGCTGCACCGCCTTTTGGTGTGTATGCTTGCTTATTTGTACAGGTAGCTGTACTTTTCCTTGATGGTGAGGATCAAGGTCTCGATGTCGGCGGGCAGATCGTTGGCCTTGCTCAGGTCAACGTCCTTCTCGCCATCCAGACGGATGCGAACCATATCGCCATCCAGGAACAGGACGCCAGCGTTTTTGGAGTCGACGAAGTCTTCCGCGGTCTGGAACAAGGTGAACTTGTCGTGGCAGGGCTCGGAAGCGTACGGGCAGTAGTGGGTGCAGTTGCCGCACTCGTTGCACATCTTGTCAATATGGACGATCTCATGACGGCCGTCCGCCAGCTTGATGACGACATTGGCACGGTTCGGGCAGGAATCTGTGCAGTTTTCGCAAACCGTGTTGCAGTCGACGCAGCGGCTGCCTTCGCAGCAAGCGCATGCGGAGCAATGGAGGGTCGCCTTCTTGGCAATGGCCTCTGCCTTGGTGACGTAAGCTGCTTCGGGAATCTCATAGGTATGTGCTTCGCCGATGACGATCTCTGCAAACTTCGCTGCGTCGGCAATGCCTTCAACGACGGTCGCCGGGCCGCGGGTCGCGTCGCCTGCGGCATAGACGCCGGCAACGTTCGTCTCGAATGCGGGACGGCCCTTGCTATCAACTTCGATGCCGTTGGCCTTCAGGAGATCAGAATCGACCTTTTCGCCGATGGCAGAGATGACCAGATCACAGGGGATTTCCATGGTCTCGCCGGTGGCAACGGGGCTGCGGCGGCCGGAAGCATCGGGCTCGCCCAGCTTCATGACGTTCAGCAGCAGCTTGCCGTCAGCCTGCTTCACAGGAGCGGCCAGCTCGACGAAGTTGACGCCTTCGTCAATGGCCAGCTGCAGCTCATGCTCGTCAGCAGGCATGTACTTCTTCGTACGGCGGTAGACGATGGTGGAACGGGCGCCCATGCGCTTTGCAACGCGGGCAGCGTCCATCGCGGTGTTGCCAGCGCCGACAACGACGACATCGCCGCTCAGGCACGGCTTGACCTTGCCCTTCATTTCCTTCATCCAGCCGATGACGCCTGCGACATTACCTTCAATGCCCAGCTCGCCAGCTTTCCAAGCGCCGACTGCGAACAGGATGTGGGTGTAACCCATGCTCTTGAGCTCGTCAACGGAGGGAGCCGGAGCGCCCAGCTTGACTTCGACGCCGTACTGCATCATCAGAGCGACGTCCTTGTCGATGGCTTCGTCAGAGATACGGAATGCGGGGATGACGTGACGCGGCACGCCGCCCAGCTGGTTCTCACGTTCAAAGATCGTGGTCGCGATACCGGCGCGGCCCAGGAAGTAAGCGGCTGCGATACCGGTCGGGCCGCCGCCGATGATGGCGACTTTCTTGCCAGCGACGGGAGCGGGCTTGCGGATGGAGGCCATCAGTGCATTGTAGCCCTTCTTCGCGGCTTCCAGCTTCGTGTCGCGGATCTGGACGGATTCTTCATAGAAATTCCGGGTGCACTTATTCTGGCAGCGGTGTGCGCAGATGGTGCCGGTGATGAACGGCAGCGCGTTCTTTTCTGTGATGAGCTTCAGGGCCGGGCCATACAGACCCTTGCGGCACAGCTCGATGTATTCGGGGATATCCTGCTCGATGGGGCAGCCACCCTTACAGGGCGCCGTGAAACAGTCGATCAGGGGGACCTTCTTGTCGGACTTGCGCTCCGGCATCGGCTTGATGGACTTGGTGTGATGCCAGTTGGTGTGGCTGGCGGTGCTCAGATCAGAGATGGCAGCGGAGTCGGTACCGGCGAATGCCTTGAAGGGCATGCCTTCGACCTTTTCACACATCTGGATGAGACGGTTGTATCCGCCGGGCTTCAGGATGGTGGTCGCCACGGTGATGGGCCAAATGCCAGCTGCGAAGATCTGGTCGCAGTTGAATGCGTCAGCGCCGCCTGCGAAGGAGATCCGCATCTTGCCCTTGAACTGACGGGAAATGCGGTTGCACATTTCGATGGTCAGCGGGAACAGGGAACGGCCGGACATATACATTTCGTCGTTGGGCAGCTCGCCGCGGGTGGTGTCGACGGGGAAGGTGTTGGAGAGCTTCAGGCCGAATTCCAGACCCTTGCTGTCTGCCAGCGCCTGCAGACGCTCGAACATCGGGACAGCGTCGGCCCACTGCAGGTCTTCGTTGAAGTGATGGTCGTCGAAGACGATGTAGTCATAGCCCATGGAGTCCAGAATGGCGCGGGCGGTCTCGTAACCCAGGATGGTGGGGTTGCACTTAACAAAGGTGTGCAGGCCCTTCTCCTCGATCAGGTAAGAAGCGATGCGCTCGATCTCCTGGGGAGGACAGCCGTGCAGGGTGGAGACGGTGACGGAACGGGAGACGTTCGGGCTGATGGAAGCGATGTAATCCTTCTCTTCCGGGAACATCTCGGTCAGGACGGCAAGACATTCCTTAAACTGCTCGGAATTGGAAGCGTCCTTCATGTTGTTGATGTAGCTGTCAATCTTCGGGCCCTTGACGCCTTCGTAATCATAGCCGACGGACATGTTAAAGACAAAGCCGTCCGGATCGCCGAAGCCGAATTTCTTGCTGATGAGCTTCAGGGCGCACCATGCTTTGATGTATTCGTTTTGTGCCTGGGGGATCGTCAGCTCCGTGGACCATTCCTGGTTGTAGCCTTCGTCCTTCGTCCAGATGCAGGGACGCGGAATACATGCGGCCAGCTCTTCGCCGTCCATCTTCTGACAGGTCTTGAGCTCGAAGAAGCGGGCGCCTGCCATGTAAGCGGCGATGATGTTCTGCGACAGCTGGCTGTTGGGGCCTGCTGCGGGGCCGAACGGGGTCTCGATCTTTTCGCCGAAGATGGGCAGGGATTTGCCGCCGGCGTAGTAAGCTTTGTGGATGCCGAAGATCTCGCCCTGGGTGGCGTATTCGGTGGTGATCCAGTTCATCAATTCGTTGAAGGGGATCGGGTACATTCTTTCAGACATTTGAATTCCTCCTGGTGTTGTGTTGCGTTTGCGTTTGGGAGCCGCGCCGGAGATGGCGGGCAGACGGCGGCAGGATGCGCGCCGGTATTTCAGTTTTCTCCGATGCTTTTATGCCGCAGGGCGGCTACCCGGACGATCCCGTCGGGCAGCCGCATCGTATTGCAGCGATTGCAGCGTCAGAATTAGTACTGGCAGTGGTTCAGCTCGCCCCACAGACCCTTGGCCTGCTCCAGGCAGCGGGCGTTGACGGCTTCTTCGTCGATGCCGATGAGCTCGCGGTCCTTCATGAGGATCTTGCCGTTGGCGATGGTGGTCTGGCACTGGCGGCCGGTCATGCCGAAGAGCATATGGCCGTCGATGTTGGCGTCGGAGAACGGCGTGTAGGGCTTGTAGTCCATGACGATGACGTCAGCCGCAGCACCGGCTTCCAGAACGCCCAGCTTGTCCGGGAAGTACTTCGCGCCGATCTTGGCGTTGTTCTTGAAGAGCATATCGGTCACTTCGCACCAGCCGACGTTGGGCAGGCAGGCGTTGCTGCGCTGCGAGCACAGGGCGACCTTGATGGACTCGAGCATATCGTTGGTGTACTGGTCGGTGCCCATGCCCAGCAGGACGCCAGCCTTGTACAGCGGCAGGACGGGGCAGATGCCGACCGCGTTGCTCATGTTGGATTCGGGGTTGTTGACGACCATCGTCTCGGTTTCCTTGATGAGCTCGATCTCAGCGGTGTTGACGTGGATGCAGTGGCCCAGGATGGTCTTCGGGCCCAGGATGCCATGGTCCTGCAGGCGCTGCACGGGGCGGCGGCCATAGTTCTGCAGGCTGTCATAGACGTCGTTCATGCCTTCGGAGACGTGGATGTGGAAGCCGGTACGGCCGTTGTTGGCTTCGACCATGCGGTCAAAGGTCTTGTCGGAGATGGTGAACAGGGCGTGGCCGCCGAACATCGCTGCCAGCATCGGGTCCTTTTCCTTCTCGCAGTAGGTGATAAAGTCTGCATTTTCCTTGATGGCGGCTTTGGCCTTGTCCTCGCCGTCACGGTCGGAAACTTCGTAACACAGGCAGGAGCGGATGCCGAATTCCTTCGCGGATTCCGCGATCTGGAACAGGGAGCCTTCGATGCCGCCGTAAGCTGCATGATGGTCAAAGATCGTGGTAACGCCCTGCTTGATGCAATCCAGGTACAGGGAGTCGGCAGAAGCCTTCGTCCGCGGCAGGGTCAGCTTGCGGTCCACGGACCACCAGGTGCCCTCCAGGACTTCCAGGAAGTTGGTGGGGTTGTTGCCCACAATGGACAGGCCACGGCACAGGGAAGAGTAGATGTGCGTATGCGCGTTGATGAAAGCGGGCATGATGACGCCGCCCTTGGCATCGACAAACTCAGCGTCCGGATACTTTT
>CAUBQU010000148.1 GCA_958438185.1 uncultured Oscillospiraceae bacterium | reverse complement strand
CGCAAAGCAGGCCCATGAGACCGGCACAACGCTGCGGGAGCAGACCATTGCCAGCGGCCTTCTGACCGGCGAAGAATTTGACAAGCTTATCGCTCCGCAATTGGGAAAATAAGCGCAAAAAACTCGGAAAAACGGAACAGGTTTTTTCGCGTTGCTACAAAAGCAGCGGCCAGGCAAATGTGTCTGGCTGCTGCTTTTATATTTTTTCTATCATAAGCGGCCCGCCGGGGTATTGTGGCGGGCCGCTGTGTGGAGTTGAGATTCTGGAAAGCTTTGCGCGATCACACCTGCGCGCGATACAAGAAGGAAACGATTTGCGCGCGGGTGCAGGTGCCGTCCGGGTCGAAGAGACCACCGCCGATGCCGCTGGTGATGCGGTTCATCGTCGCCCAGGCCACGGCCCGGGTGTAATACGCGTCTGCCGGGACATCGTCAAACGTGTCCAGCATCATTGCGGGGGGAGAGCCGAAATAGCGCCACAGGAAGCAGACGCTCTGGGCCCGGGTGCAGGGGGCGTTGGGGCTGAACGTTGTGGCCGTCGTCCCGGCTGTGATGCCCTGGTCGACTGCCCAGGCCACGGCCTGTGCATAGTAGGCGTTCTTGTCCACATCTGCAAAGGGCATGCTGCCGGATACCGTCGGCTTCCCGGCGGTGCGCCACAGGAAGGTCACGATCTGGGCGCGGGTGCAGGGCGCATCGGGGCTGAAGGTCGTGGCTGATGTCCCGGCGACGACATTGTGGTAGTAGGCCCAGAGGACCGGCTGGTAGTAATACTGGGTGGCAGCCACATCCGCGAACGGGTTGGGCCGCGTGTCCTCTTCGCTCGCGGGGACAGAGACGGTGACCGTCATTTTGCTGTCCTTCGGCGCCTTTGTGTCATAAAAATACTGAAAAGAGCTGCGGCGGTTCTGGAGTGTCATGAGACCCGTCGAAGCGTCAAAACTTGCGCCGGTGTCTGCGCTGATCCGGCTGAAGTCAAATGTAGGATCCAGCAGCGCCATATCGTAGCGGTAGGTGCCGTCCGGATACGGTATCAGAGGCGTGTCGCTGCGGGTGCTTTGATTGCCCAGCGTGACATCCACCAGAGCGGTATTTTTGGAGAGGTCCAACGTTCGCAGTTTGTTCAAATTGCAATTGATCCGGCGCAGCGATGGGCAGCCGCTCACGTCGAGTTTTTCCAGCTGGCCCCAGTTGCAATCGAGCTCTTCCAGGGCTGGGCAGCCCCGCAGGTCCAGACTTTTTATCTGCGTCATGCCACACTCTAAATAGCGCAGCGCGCCGTTGTCCTGCAGGACAAGCTCGTTCAAGCCGGTGGCGTAGCAAATCAGCTTTTCCAGCTTTGCGTTCGTCGAGAGGTTTAAACGGGATATGCTGGTATCTCCGCAGTCCAGTTCGCGCAGCTCTGTCAGGCCGGTCACATCCAAGCCCTTGAGTCGACAGCCGCGGAAGTCCAGCTTCTGCAGCTTTGTGTTCGCGCGCAGATCTAACCACTCAATGAGTGTGGCTTTCTGGCGCAGCTTTAGATCGGTCAGGCCTGTCAGCAATTCAAGACCGGTGTAATCCCAGATATCCTGAAGTGACAGCGACGTGACAGCGCGCAGCGCGGCCAGGTGGGCGTCGGTCAATTCCGTCTCGTCCTCTGCGGTGAGTCCGGCTGGCGTTAAGACCGCGTCGTTCAGCTGCTGGCGGAAATTCTCACTCGGGAAGGCCGCCGCGAAGGTCACCGGGGCGGCAAAGGCAGGCACAGGCAGTAAGGAAAGGCACAGCACCAGCGCCAGCAGCAGGGCAGGGATCCTTATACGTTGCTTCATAAGATGTCTCCTCACAATTCAAATTTCCGCACTGGGGCGGTTATCCCCAGAATATAGGATTTTTCGCAAAATTGCAAGGATTTTTCATAAAAATTTAGATTTACTGCACAAATTCTAGTCGCGCATCTCACTACAATGTGCCTGGGGCGGCGCAGCGGCGATCTTTTCCACGGTCCAGCGGTCGATCTCCGCTTTGAGGGCCCGGAGATAGGGCGAGAATTGGACTGCCTCCTGGCCGTAGGTCCGCTGCAGGTCATATTCCAGGGGCAGCCAGGAATCCAGGCTGGCCTCGTCGTGCTGGATGACTGCCTCCAGCTTATCCAGCGCCTTATAGAGCTTGGCTTCGGGCGTTTCACGCGCCAGCATCTCCGCCAGAAGCGCTTGAAACTGGGCGCGGTTTGCAGGCGGGAACTGGGCGATCCAGTCTTCGTACAGCGCCTGTTCCCGCCCCTCGTCCTGGGACGACTTGGAAAAGGCGGGAATATCCCCCGTAAAGGCCTCCCCCAGGTCGTGGATCAGGCACATCCGGAGGACCCGGCCCATATCGAGGGCTTGAAATTCCGGCTCCTGTTCCAGCAGCATGGCAAACAGGCAGAGCCGCCAGCTGTGCTCCGCCACGCTCTCCCGCCGCCCGGTGGAGGTATCGCAGTGGCGGGTGTTACACTTGAGCCGCTCGGCGACGTGCAGAATTTCCAATACTTCTTGTGGCGTCATCTTGTTCCTCCTTATAAAACGTACCGTATGCGGTTCGCGTATGATTTGCGTATGAGAAAGGGACCTGCCGCGCGCGGTATGCGCTGGGCAGGTCCCTGCCGCCCGGCCTGCATAGCAGGCAAGGGGCGATGTGATGCGTTATTCCGGCATGCCCGGCTGTTCCGGCCCGGTTTCTTGCGACGAATTTTCTGAGTTTTCCGAAATTTCCGGCTGCTCCGGCTGGGTGGCTGCTGTCTCATGGAGGAAGGACTGGAAGAGCCCCTCTTCCTCTTCGGGGATGGGCTGGCCAGCCATACAGGCCTCAAACTGGGCCCGGCTCATGCGCTCGTGGGCCAGCAGGAAATCTGCTACGGCCAGCAGCTGTTCGCTGTGGGCGGTCAGGATGCCGGTACACTGGGCGTAGGCCCGGTCGATCGTCGCCTTGACCTCTTCGTCAATGACACTGGCCGTCTGGTCGGAGTAGGCTAGGGTCTTTTCATAGTCCCGACCGACGAAAATCTCCCCATCGTCGTCATAGACGACGGCGCCCAGGCGTTCGCTCATACCGTAGCGAGCGACCATCTGGCGGGCGATGCTGCTGGCCCGCCGCAGATCGCTGGACGCGCCGGTGGAGATATCGTCCATCTGCAGATGCTCGGCGATCCGGCCGCCCAGCAGGGAGACGATAAATTCAAACATCTCATTGCGGGAGGGGCAGTGGGTGTCGTCCTCCGGCAGGTAGACGGTCATGCCGCCTGCCGCGCCCCGGGGCACGATGGTGATCTGCTGCACCGGGTCATGGGTCGGCAGATAGAAAGCTGCCACAGCGTGGCCTGCCTCGTGGATGGCTGTCAGCTTCCGCTCGTGTGCGGAGACGACCCGGCTCTTTTTCTCCGGCCCGGCCATGACCTTCATAATGGATTCTTCCATATCCGGCATCGTGATGCACGGGCGGCATTTGCGGGCTGCCAGCAGCGCTGCTTCGTTGAGCAGGTTGCTCAGGTCCGCACCGGTCATGCCGGAGGTCGCCCGGGCAATGACCTTGAGATCGACGTTATCCGCCAACGGCTTATCTTTGGCATGGACCTTCAGGATTGCCTCGCGGCCCCGGACATCCGGCGCATCGACGTAGATCTGCCGGTCAAACCGGCCCGGCCGCAGCAGGGCGGGGTCGAGAATATCCTTCCGGTTCGTCGCCGCCATGACGATGACGCCTTCGTTTTTGCTGAAGCCGTCCATCTCCACCAGCAGCTGGTTCAGGGTCTGCTCCCGCTCGTCATGCCCGCCGCCCATACCGGCGCCGCGGCGGCGGCCAACGGCGTCGATCTCGTCGATAAAGACGATGGACGGCGCCATTTTCTTCGCCTGGTCAAACAGATCGCGGACACGGCTCGCACCGACACCGACGTAGAGCTCCACAAAGTCGGAGCCGGAAATGGAGAGGAACTGCACGTCCGCCTCCCCGGCCACCGCCTTGGCGATGAGAGTTTTGCCCGTCCCCGGAGGGCCCACCAGCAGGACGCCCTTGGGGATCCTGGCGCCCATGGCGGTGTATTTTTTCGGGTCCCGGAGGAAATCGACGATCTCCGCCAGCTCCAGCTTTTCTTCTTCCGCGCCTGCCACGTCGGCAAAGGTCACCCGTTCCTTGCTGGAATCGGCCACCCGGGCGTTGGCCCGGCTGAATTTTGCTGCGCCCTGGCCTCCGCTCATGCGGTTCATCAGGATCAGCATAATGACGACGGCGCCGATGATCAGCAGGATATACGGCAGCATCGTCAGCAGGATCGGTGTTTTGGAATCGGGCTGATAATCGTAGGATTCCAGGATGCCTTCCTTGTATTGCTTGGTGATCAGCTCGTGCATGTCGTCGTAAAACGCCTGGAAGCTGCCCAACTCACATTTGGCCGTTGTTTGATCCTGGAGTGTCATGGTG
>CAUBQU010000147.1 GCA_958438185.1 uncultured Oscillospiraceae bacterium | reverse complement strand
AGCTTATACAGCGGAGTCGCATTTGAGAGCGTGTCAAAAATACTTTTTTGACACGCTCCAAAACGCCGCGCCAATCGCGCGGCGTTTTTATCCAGTTACTTCTGATTTTTCAGCAGATCGCGAATTTCTGCCAACAGCTTTTCTTCGTTGGAGGGCTCCGGTGCGGCTTCTTCCTCGGCTTCCTTCTGCTTTTCCAGCCGGGCCCGGGCCATATTGGCGGCTTTGACGATGGCAAAGACGACCAGGGCGACAAGGATAAAGTCGATCACCGTCCCAAGCAGGGTGCCAAAGCCGATGGTGATGCTCTCCTGCACGACTTCCCCGGCGTCATTCAGAACTTCGGGGCGGACAAGAAGATTGAGCGCGCTCATATCTCGGGCGCCGACCAGCCAGCTGATAAACGGCATTAGGACATCGTTTACCAGGGAGGTCGTGATCTTACCAAAGGCCGTGGCGATGATCACGCCGATGGCCATATCCATGACATTGCCCCGGGAGATAAATTCCTTAAATTCCGCGATGATTTTTTTCATGACGCTGCCTCCTGTTACTCACTCTTTTTAATGACTTCCAGGCCGCCCAGATAAGGCCGCAGGACCTCGGGGACGATGACAGAGCCATCCTTGCACTGATTCTGTTCGACCAGGGCCGGGAAAATGCGGGACGTCGCAAGGCCGGAGCCGTTGAGGGTATGCACAAACTCCGGCTTGCCGGTGCTCTCCCGGCGGAAGCGGATATTACCGCGCCGCGCCTGATAGTCCCGGGCGTTGGAGACGGAGGAGACTTCCTTATAGCCGTTCATGGACGGAATTTGAATTTCAATATCATACGTCCGTGCCATGGAGGCAGAGCAGTCCCCGGCGGCCAGCTTTACCGTCCGGAAATGGAAGCCGAGGTCACGGACCAGCGCTTCTGCCTTGCCGACCAGCTCATCAAAGGCTTCGTCGGATTTTTCCGGCAGAGTGTACTGGAACATCTCAATTTTATTGAACTGGTGGCCGCGCACCATGCCGCGCTCGTCGGCCCGATGGGACCCGGCCTCCCGGCGGAAGCAGGGGGTATAGGCAAAGAGCTTATGGGGCAACGCGGATTCCGGCAGAATCTCGCCCCGGTGCAGGGAGGCCAGTGCCGTCTCCGCGGTGGGCAGCATAAAATGCAGGCGGTCGTCCGTCGGGTTTTCGATTTTATAGACCTCGTCGGCAAACTTCGGAAATTGCCCAGCCGTTTCGCCGCAGGTATACTCCAGCATATGGGGGACCATGACCATTTCATAGCCATCGGCCAGATGGCGGTCGATAAAATAATTCAGCAGGGCCCATTCCAGCCGCGCGCCCAGGCCGCGGTAGATCCAGAAGCCGGAACCGGCCAGGCGGGTGCCCCGTTCGTAGTCGATCAGTCCAAGGCTCGTACAGAGATCGACATGATGCTGCGGGGGGAAGTCGAAACTATGGGGCTGGCCGTAATAGCGCAGCGGTTCGTTGTTCTCCTTGCCGCCGGGGGCAAGGTCCGGGTCCGGCAGGTTCGGCAGGCTCAGCATCAAAGTCCGGTATTCGGCTTCCACGGCGGTCAATTGCTTGTCGTTTTCGGCAATTTCTGCTTTCAGCTGGGCCATTTTCTGGAAAATGGGCGTGACATCCTCGCCCGCTTTTTTCCGCTGCGGGATCTCGCGGCTGACTTTGTTTTGCTCCGCTTTTTTGCTCTCCGTCGAGGCGATCAGCGCCCGGCGCTGGGCATCCAGCTCCAGAATCCGGTCGACGGATTCATCGCAGTCGACCTGTTTGGCATGAAACCCGGCTTTGACAGCAGCGGGGTCTTCTTTGATCCGTTTGATATCCAACATCGTCTATTCCTCCGTTTAAGCAGCCAGCTGGGCGTAAAGCGCCGCGGCGGCATCCTGCAAATAGGACTGCAGCGGTTCCAGCTGCGCCAATACGGCGCTGCAGGCTGCGGTATCTCCATTGTTTTTGGCCTCCAGTGCTTGCAGCAGCAATTCATAGGCCTTTGCGGTATTGTCGGCGCTTTCCTGGGCGGAGGCGGCAGTCTCCGCGTCTGCTTTGGCGCTGGCCAGCTGATCCTCCAGCTCTGCGAGCTGGTCGCGCAGCTTTGTGTTCTCGTCGGAGAGGTCGCGGTTGCTGTCTTGCAGCTGCTCTGCGTTTTGCAGCGCAGAAGCGCTGGTCTGGTTCAGGGCGGTGATCGTATTTTGCGAGGTGCGCATAGAGATGACCAGCGAGACCGTCACGACCAGGAAGGCCACGGCAAAGAGGATGGTCATATAGCGCAGCAGCGCGTTGCGGGACTTCGGTGTCATCGCCTGCGGTTTTTCCGCTTCCGGCTGGGTCTGCGCCTGCTCGACCGGCGTTTCGTTTGGTGTACTCATTCGGATGTTCCTCCTTCGGCGGGAAGGGCGGAGAGAAGCTCCAGCAGCCGCTGCAGATCCTCCTGGCCGTAGAATTCCAATTCAAACCGGCCCTTCCGCTTGCCGTTGATGATTTTTACGCCCCGGCCCAGCTGGCGGGAGAGGGCAGCTTCGCATTCGGCGATATAATCGACCTCCATCGGGGCAGATACCTCAGGCTCCGCCTTCGCCGCGGCTTCGCGGGACATTTGTTTACATAATCTTTCTGCCTGCCGCACGGACAGGTCCAGTGCAATGATTTTCTGCGCTGCGATTGCCTGCAGGCGTGCATCTTGCAGCTGTAGCAGCGCCCGGGCGTGCCCGGCGCTCAACGCACCGCCGGCCAGGGAATCAAGAATTTCCTCCGGCAGCTGCAAAAGCCGCAGTGCATTGGCAATGGCGGGCCGACTTTTGCCGACCTGCTGGGCGACCTGCTCTTGGGTCAGCGCATAATCCTGCATCAGGCTTTGGTAACCCAGGGCTTCTTCCACCGGGTTCAGGTCCTGCCGCTGGAGATTTTCGATCAGTGCCAGCTCCATGGCTTTCTGATCGTCCGCTTCCAGGATGACGGCTGGGACCTCTTCCAGCCCGGCCAGGCGGCAGGCGCGCCAACGGCGCTCCCCGGCGATGATCTGATAATATCCGTTGGGCAGCCGCCGCAGTGCCAGCGGCTGGATCAGCCCATTGGCGGCAATGGAATCCGCCAGCGCCTGCAGCTCCAGCTCGTCAAACTGCTTGCGGGGCTGCAGCGGATTTGGTTCGATTTTATAGATGGAAATGCGGGCGGGGTCTGCTGCATTCTCTTCCAGTTGTAGGGCAGTATCGCCCAGAAGAGCGCCAAGACCCCGGCCCAGGCCCTTTTTTGTGCTCATAGGCCGCTCCTTTTTGCATTGATTTCCTGGGCAAGGCGCTGGTAAGCGTCCGCACCCCGGCTGGATCGATCGTAGGCTGTGACGGGGAGCCCGTGGCTCGGGGCCTCCGCCAGGCGCACATTGCGGGGGATTACCGTGGCAAAAACATTGCCGGGGAAGTGCCGCCGCACTTCCTGGGCGACCTGCATGGAGAAATTCGTGCGCCCGTCAAACATCGTCAGCAGGACGCCGAATATTTGCAGCGCTGGATTCAGGCTGCGTTTTACGCCACGCATCGTCGCCATCAGGTCGGACAGGCCTTCCAAAGCGTAGTATTCGCATTGGACTGGGATGAGGATACTCTGAGCGGCGCAGAGACTGTTCAGGGTCAGCAGCTCCAGAGAGGGCGGACAGTCGATGAAAATATAATCGTAGCTTGCCGCCAGGGGCTGCAGCGCGTCTTTTAAGACATACGAGCGATTTTCCAGCTCCGCCAATTCCACGCCCGCGCCGGCCAAAGCGCTGCCGGAGGGCAGCACATCGCCATAGCGGGTATGTACGACAGTGGACGCGGCGTCCCGACCGTTGATGATGACATCGTAGATATTGGCGGGGCATTTCCCCTTGTGGATGCCCATGCCAGAGGTGGCGTTGGCCTGTGGGTCAAAGTCGCAGAGCAGCACACGCTTGCCCAGGGCGGTCAGTGCGGCGGTAATATTGACGGCGGTGGTCGTTTTTCCCACGCCGCCTTTTTGATTGACGATCGCAATGATTTGGCCCATAAATGTATCCTTCCTGTCGCGCGTGTTTCTTTTGGTGTGCCAATGCAGTTATTATATCATATTTTAATATGAATGCAACCAATAATCTTTTGGAAGCTTCCCCCAAGAAAGAAAAACCAATGGCAATGTTTCACGTGAAACATTGCCATTGGAATAATTCATGCGGGATAGTCGCGCCGCAGCGCGCAGACGCGCCCCAAAATCTGCGCCTCATCGGCAAAAATTGGCTGATAGGCTGGATTTTCGGGCATGAGCCAGGCGTGCCCGTCCTGCCGAGCAAAGCGCTTGACTGTGGCTTCCTCACCGAGCAGCGCGACGACGATCTCCCCAGGAGATGCAGTAGGTTGCGGCTTCACGACGACGAGGTCGCCGTCTAAAATCCCAGCCTGGATCATGGAATCGCCCTTGACGCGCAGTGCAAAACAGCTTTCGCTGCCCTGCCAAGG
>CAUBQU010000146.1 GCA_958438185.1 uncultured Oscillospiraceae bacterium | reverse complement strand
GGGCTGGGACCTGGCGCAGGTCCTGGATGATATGGTCCAGGCGCAGGTGCGCCGGGGCCGGAAGCCTCTTGGGGTTATACCAGCAGGCGACCAGGCCGACGTTGTTGGCAAGCTGCATATCGCTGGTCAGCGAGTCGCCGACCATCAGGATCTGGCCGGGGGCGCAGTCTGGCAGCAGGGGTGCGGCGGCGGCAAAAAATGCCGGGTCCGGCTTCTCTGCGCCGATCTCCTCAGAGATCAGGACGCCGTCCAGCAGCGCGCCCAGTCCGGAGCGGGACAGCTTACGGTCCTGGGCGATCTTGGTGCCATTGGTCGCGGCAAATTGCAGCACGTGGCCCCGTAGCGCCTGCACCGTTTCCAGGGCGTAGGGGTGGAAGCAGACCGTCTCGCCCAGGTTGCGCTGATAGGCAGCGTTGAAGGGGACGGCCAGGGCCGGGTCGATGCCGTGCAGCGAGAAAAACTCCCGGAAGCGGCCTTCCAGGACGGCCTGCTTTGTGATCTCGCCGCGCTCGAGGCGCTGCCAGTAGGTGCGGTTGATGGCGGAGTATTCCGCAAGCATCGCATCGCTGCACGGGCCTAGGCCAAAGGCGGCGAAGCCTTGGCGAATGGCGTTTTCCTCGGCAACCTCGAAATTCAGTAGGGTCCCGTCGATATCCCAGAATATGGCTTTGATCTGCGCCATGGCAGTGCTCCCTTCGGCGTGCGCGCATCCGGCGGCACGCGATTTTCTCTTATCATAGCATAGGCGCGCGGGAAAAGCCAGTGGAGATTAAGAAGCTTAAAAATCGCGGGCGAGATTGACAAAAGTCCCGGCAATCTCTTATAATAAGGCCAATGGAATGTAATCAAAGGAGGTCGGAACGACTTGAGACGAGAGACGAAGAAAAAGCTTCTGGCGTGGCTGCTGTGCATCTGCCTGGCGCTGCAGCTGGCGCCTCAGATCTTTGCTGCAGAGCCGCAGACGCAGGCGGAAGAAAGCCAGGCTGCGCAGGAGGCGGAGCCGGTAGGGGAGGACGCGGAAGCGCCCCAGGCGCCCCAGGCGGAGGAAAACGGGCAGCAGAGCGCGATCCTGACCCAAGAGGAGTCGGGCGAGGCGGCGGAAAAGCCGCAGGAGCCGGTCTTTGGCATGGACGCGTTTGTGATCCCGCAGGAGTCTATCACCTGCAGCTTTGCCGATGTGGCGGCGAGCAGCTGGTATTATAAGGCGGTCGCCTATTGTAGCAGCCTGGGGCTCGTCAGCGGCAAGACGGCGGAAAAATTTGACCCGGCGGCCAATATCAGTACCGCCGAGAGCATCACGCTGGCGGTGCAGGTCTACCGGATGTATCACGGCATCACGACCCCCATCCCGGCCACAAGCGCCGGCACGTGGTACACGCCATATGAGACCCTGGCCCGGGCCTATGGCATTCTGCCGGCTGGCGTGGAGGTCTCGGATCGGGCAATCTCGCGGCAGGAAGCAGCGGCAGTGTTCTACAATATGCTGCCGGAGTCGGAGCTGGCGGCCATCAATGAGATCACGGATCTGCCGGATGTCGGCAAAAACAATCCTTATTACAAAGAAATTCTGGCCCTGTATAACGCCGGTGTCCTTGCGGGGACGGAGACGGTCTACGGGACCTTTGCACCGACGCGTTCCATCGCCCGGTGCGAGTTTGTCCAGCTGCTGCTGGCGCTGATCCTGCCGTCGGAGCGCGGCGAGCATACCTTCTCGGCGTATACCGGTATGGCGGCGTTCGATATGTCCCGCTATGATGTGACGAGCACATTTACGGACGTGGCAAAGACGGACTGGTTCTATAACGCTGTGGCGGTGCAGCAGACCATCGGCTTGATCTCCGGCGTGGATGAGACGCATTTTGCCCCCCAGGGGAAGGTGACGCTGGCGCAGGCGCTGTCAATCGCTGTGCGGGCGTATCAGAAATACCACGGCGTAAAGGACAGCTATGAACCGGCGGCGGGGCAGGTCTGGTACGCGGGCTTTGCCCGGCTGGCCGTCCAGTACGGGATCGTCTCGTCGTCTTGGTCGAACTATGACCAGCCCCTGACCCGGGACCGGCTGGCGATGATCATCTACAACACACTGCCGTCCAAGGAGCTGACGGCCATCAACAGCATCGAGGCCATCCCGGATATGGAGGCGTCGGACCAGGGCTATCAGGAGATCCTGGCGCTGTACAACGCGGGCATTCTCTGCGGCAATGACAAGATGGGCAATTTTGCGCCGACGACGAATGTCACCCGGGCGGAATTTGCCGCGATGTTCACCCGCCTGACGGATGTTACCTCCCGGGTGAAATTCACACTGGAGACGACTTATGTCGGCGAGAAGGTCGTCTACGGCACCAGCGGCGCCGGGCAGGAGTTGGCGGCCTATCGCTATGGCAGCGGCAAAAATGTCATGGTCGTGGGCTTTGCCATCCATGGCTACGAGGATCACTTTGCCAAGGACGGGCAGGAGCTGGTCTTCACCGCCCAGTCGCTGCAGACGATTTTGCAGAAAAATATGGATGTCATCACAAAGGGCGATTGGACGGTCTACGTCCTGCCCTGCATGAACCCGGACGGGCTTTATAACGGCTATACGAACAACGGCCCCGGCCGCTGCACGACGACGTATTACACGGCCAGCGGCTCCCTTTCCAGCAGCCACGGTGTGGATATGAACCGCAGCTTCCCGGCGAATTTCGTCGTCCAGACGAGCGCCCGGAACTATACGGGCCCGGCGGCGCTGTCCTGCAAGGAATCCCGGGCGCTGGCGGCCTTTGTCCGGAAGGTCAAGGGCACGGGGAAGAATGTCTGCATCGACACCCACGGCTGGACCCAACAGATCATCACCTCCACCGGGACGAGCGGCCTGCTTTACAAGACGTTCCACAGTGCCTTCGGCAGCAATACATACGCCAACTGCCGCGGCGCGGCGGGCTATTTCACAGCTTACACTGCCTCCCTGGGCTATGACTCCTGCCTGTTTGAATTCCCCGGCGGCGTCTACAGCCACAACGCATTTTTGAGCAGCGGCTACAGCGCAAAATACATCTCCTGCATCATGACGCTGCTGAATAAATACTAAAATACAGCCCCATGGCAAACTGAAACGCCGTGGGGCTGTGCTTGTCCTGAAAATAGAACACCCCAGCGGCCGGTTTCCCGGTCGCTGGGGTGTTTTTTTGGGAATTAGGCTTCGACTTCGATGCCGTTTTCCTTGAAGGCTTTCAGGAGCAGATCCATATCCGAAGGGATGGAGATTGGGTCGCCGCAGGCCTTGATGGCGTTGGCGACGTCCTTCAGGCCATTGCCGGTGATGACGGAGACGACAGTGTCGTTCTCGCCCAGGACACCCTGGTCGCACAGCTTCTTCAGGCCAGCTGCGCCGGTGACACCAGCGGGCTCACCGAAGACGCCGCAGTTCATGCCGACCATCTTCTGGGCAGCCATGATCTCTTCGTCGGTGACATTGACGACGATACCGTTGGACTCCCGGATGGCAGCCAGAGCCTTATCCGCGTTGCGGGGCACGCCGACGGCGATGGAGTCAGCGATGGTGTTCTCTTCCATCGGGTACCATTCCTCGTTGTTGGCAATGGCGCGGTTGATGGGGTGGCAGCCTTCTGCCTGAGCAGAGATCAGACGCGGCAGCTTGTCGATAAAGCCGATGGCGTACAGGTCCTTCAGGCCCTTCCAGACGCCAGCAATGGTGCAGCCGTCGCCGACGGAGATGGCCAGGTAGTCAGGCATCTGCCAATTCAACTGCTCGGCAATCTCCAGGGAGACCGTCTTCTTGCCTTCGGACAGGTAGGGGTTAATGGCCGCATTGCGGTTGTACCAGCCCCATTTGTCGATGGCGGCCTTAGAGAGCTCGAACGTGTCTTCGTAGCTGCCCTGGACGGAGATGACCGTTGCACCGAAGGTCATCAGCTGCGCGACCTTGCCCTTGGGGGCGCGGGAGGGAACGAAGATATACGTCTTGAGGCCAGCGGCAGCGGCGTTGCCAGCCAGAGAAGAGGCGGCGTTACCGGTGGAGGAGCAGGCGATGACCTTAGCACCGGCTTCCTGCGCCTTGGCGACTGCCATGGCGGAGGCGCGGTCCTTCAGGGAAGCGGTGGGGTTGATGCCGTCGTCCTTGATCCAGAGCTTTTTCAGGCCCAGGACCTTGGCCAGCCGGTCGGCTTCATACAGCGGGCTCCAGCCAACGCGCAGGGGAGTGTCCGGCGTATCCTCTTCCACGGGGAGCAGCTCACGATAGCGCCACATGGAGTTGTTCTTCCGCTCGGCCATCATTTCCTTCGTCAGGTGGGCTTTGATATAGTCGTAGTCGTAGATGATATCCAGAATGCCGCCGCATTCGCAGTTGGTCAGGTTGGGGATAGCGGGATATTCCTTGCCGCATTTGACGCAGCGGCCGCAGATCACATTTTTCATGAATCGAATTCTCCTTTATGACAGCTTGCGGGAAGGGGCAAGCCCCTCCCCGCAAGGATACGTTACAAATTACAGGC
>CAUBQU010000145.1 GCA_958438185.1 uncultured Oscillospiraceae bacterium | reverse complement strand
GGATATCATCGGCGTGTTCGACCCGGGCATCTTCTCCATCGGCGATACCATCACCGTCCCGGGGCAGAAATTCCGCTTCTCCGGTATCCCGACTTTTGCGCCGGAGCACTTCTGCCGCGTCTCGCCGAAGGATACGATGAAGCGCAAGCAGTTTATCAAGGGCACGGAGCAGATTGCGCAGGAAGGTGCCATTCAGATCTTCAAGGTGCCGAATACCGGCATGGAGGAAGTCATCGTCGGCGTCGTCGGTACGCTGCAGTTTGACGTCTTCCAGTACCGGATGCGCAGCGAATACGGCGTGGAGCTGCGGATGGACCATCTGCCCTATGAAGAGCTGCGGTTCATCACCGCCTGCCCGGTGCAGGATCTACAGGACCTCAACCTCTCCAGCGACGTCGAGCTGCTGGAGGATTACCGCGGTAACCGGCTGCTGGTCTTTACGTCCTATTGGGCCATCGACTTTACTATCAAGCGCAATCCCGGCCTGGAGCTGTCCGAGGCGCTGCAGCAGCGCGAGGAGGCATAACGCATGGAACGATATCACGGCCGCCCAGCCGACGCGACCGGCCGCCTGGAAAAGGAGATCCGCTGCTACGACGCGCTGGATGACCTCGGCATCGCCTATGACCGGGTCGATCACCCCCACGCGGATACCATCGCCGCCTGCCATGCCATTGAGGACTGCCTGGGCGCAAAGATCTGCAAAAATCTCTTCCTCTGCAACCGGCAGAAGACGGAATTTTATCTTCTTCTGCTGCCCGGGGATAAGCCCTTCCAGACGAAGGTCTTCTCCAAGCTGATTGGCGTCAGCCGTCTCTCCTTTGCCGATGCCGACGCCATGCTGCACTATCTGGATATCACTCCCGGCTCCGTCAGCATTCTGGGCCTGATGAACGACCGGGAAAAGGCCCTGCATGTCTATATCGACCGGGAGGTCGCGTCTGACCCCTGGCTCGGCGCGCACCCGTGCATCAACACCAGCACCCTCCGCCTGGAGACCGCCGCCGTCCTGGACCGCTTCGTCCCCTGGACCGGGCACACCGCCACGGTGATCGACTTGCCACGAGAAGACACGCAAACCTGCTGACACTTGCAATTCTGACAAACAGCGCCCCGCCGACAACCATCGGCGGGGCGCTTGTGTTTTACCACTTGCTTGTTAAAAAATATCACAGAGGGAATACTCGCCAAAATCTAAGATCTTGCCCGTCTGATACGCGACCGGCTTGTGGAATATGGGCCCGTCCACCGTCAGGGTGTGGTACTCCCCGTTTTCGCCGCACCGGTCGATGCCGCAGCGTTCCATCTCCGCCAGGACGTCCTCATCCAGGACGCGCCCCAGAAGCGCCCGGGGCAGCAGCGTATTGTTCAGCGATTTGATGACGCACCGGTAGCCCAGGGCCAGCAGCTCCCGGACATTCTCTTCCCTTCCCCGCTGCCACAGGGGGTAATACGCTTCCAAGCCGACATTGCGGCAGCGTTCCTCGCCCCAGGCCCGGTTGCCCTCGATATCAATATCGCCGAAGCAGACCGCCTCCGCGCCCTGCGCCTTCGCCTCACGCAGCGCCGCCTCCATGGAAAGGTGATACGTCTCCCCCGCCGTGTCGACAGGCAGGAGCGGGATCTGCAGCGCCTCGGCATAGCGGGCCAGCAGCGCATGATCTGCCCCGTGGAAATACGACCGCCCGGCCTCTGGATTGAACATCACCAGCAGCGCCAGCGGCGTATACCCCGCCGCCAGCATCTTATGCAGCGCCAGGGTGCTGTCCTTCCCGCAGCTGTAGGACATGACAAAGGTTTTTTTGCTCTCCATCCTCTTTCCGCCTTTCCCGCCCGGACCCGGGCTTTTTTTCAGCATAACAGATACGCGCCAAAATGTCCAGGCAAAAAACAGTGCCGCCGCCCAGAAACCGGGCGCGCGGCACAAGTTTTTTGCTTTGCAGGGTCAGTCCTCCTGCTCAATGGCGCTGACGGGGCATTCGTCCATCGCCAGCTGGCAGCTGGCGCAAAACTCCGCCGGGACAGGGCCTGCGCTGGCTTTGGCCACGCCGTCTTCCGTCATAGAGAAGATCTCCGGGCAGGTGGACGCGCACAGGCCGCAGCCGATGCAGTTTTCATTGACAAAAAATTTCATATCCTTCGCCTCCTTCTGTCACACCGCTAGTGTGCGCAGAAGATCACAAAACTATGACCGCCGCCTCAGATGAAACACCCCGCTGACCCCCGCCGCCAACAAGCAGCCCACCAGGCTGGAGAAAAACCGCCAGAGGGCATAGACCGTATTGCTATAGCGCCCGGTGGCAACGATCACCAGTAGATACGTGATGCAGCCCACCCGGCAGTCCATGGGCGCCATACCGCAGACGCGGCACAGCACCAGGCTCAGCAGCGTCCCCGCCATCGCCAGCGGGATATAGGCAAGCGGCGCCTGGCCCGTCAGCCCATGCAAAAAGACGATGAGGACCCCCGTCAGGCCACAGAGCAGGATGCCCCGCAGCCGCAGCAGCCCCAGGCGGACGCTCTGGACCGTCCCCGCTTGGGCGCACATCAGCGCGCAGGTGCAGGTGGCCAAAATTTGCAGCTTTGGCCACAGCATACAGACGACAACACCCAGACCGACGCTGACGGCGATCTGGGCCTCAAATTTTCGCGGCAATAATTCCCCCACAGCCGCTTCTCCCCCCTTCTTGCCGCACCCTCGGCGGCAGGACGCCCCGCCAGCAGCCAGCAGGCGGGGCAAGCCGGTCACTCCGGCAGAATAAATCGGGCCAACGCCGCGACCGTCGGCAGATAGACGTCGCAGTGGGCGCGCATAAACGTTTCGATCGGCGCAAGATCATACGCCCAGCCCGCCGCGGCAAACGCCACGCCGCAGCATTTGGCCATCGTATAGCCGTGCCGGAGATCGTCCACCATCAAAAGCGCGGACGGCGGAAGCGCCAGCTGATGCATAATTTCCTGTAAGGGATAGGCGTTCGGCTTGCGTTGCTCCGGCGGCGCGTCCCAGCCAAAGATCAGGTCCGGCTCCGGCAGGCCGTTTTCCCAGTAGTCCCGGCGGATATTGCCGGAGAGCGAGTGGGAGACGACGCAGATCTTCCCCCCTAACGCCCGGTAGCGGGTCAAAAACGCCGCCATTCCCGGGTACGCTCGTGGCACATGGGCCGCGACGTAAGCGTCCCAGAATTGCAGCTCCCGCGCCATCTCCGCCTCCGTCAGGCCATAGCGGTCCCGGCACAGCGCCGGGAAGCTTCCTTCAAAATTTTCCAGCAGATACGTCTCCAGATCGATCCGTGCGCCGGGGCGCACCTCATCCAGAAACGCCTGAAAGCAGGGGTGATGGATCGTCGCCGTGCTGTCGACGACGGTGTCGTCGTGGTCCAGCACCAGGCAGCAGTAGCGCAGGCTCATTTGTGATACAGCCGGCTCGTCTGATACACCGGCTCCTGGGTCAGATTGATCCCCAGCTTTTTATAGATCCCCACATCCACCGGCGAGAGGATGACCGACGCATGGGCCTGGCAGCTGCGCAGCCGGTCCAGCTGTTCCAGGGCCAGGGCAGCGACCGGGTTCGTCACCGCGCTGAAGGAAAGCGCCATCAGCACCTCGTCCGAATGCAGCCGCGGATTCCGGCTGCCCAGGTGCTCCGTCTTCAGCGCCTGGATCGGCGCCAGGACGCTGGGCGAGATGAGCTTGATCTCGTGATTGATCTTGGCCAGGGTCTTGAGAGCATTCAGCAGCGCCGCCGCGCTGGCTCCCAGCAGCTCAGACGTCTTGCCGGTGACGACGGTGCCGTCCTCCAGCTCGATGGCCGTGGCCGGGCCACCGGTCTCCGCTGCCCGGTCCAGAGCCGCCGGGACCGTCCTGCGCATCTGAGGTGCAATGCCGCTTGAGCGCATCAGGACCTCCAGCTTCTGGGTCTCGCTGCTGTCGGCCTTGCCCTTGCGGACAGCGCAGGCCGACGCGTAATACCGCCGGATGATCTCCTGCCGGGACGCCTCGCAGCAGACTTCGTCATCCACGATGGCGTTGCCCGCCATATTGACGCCCATATCCGTCGGGCTCTTGTAGGGGCAATGGCCGTGGATCTGGCGGAACATCTCTTCCAGCACGGGGAAGATCTCAATATCCCGGTTATAGTTGACCGTCGTCTCCCCATAGGCTTCCAGATGGAACGGGTCAATCATATTGACATCAGCTAGATCGACCGTCGCCGCCTCATAGGCCAGATTGACCGGGTGCTTCAGCGGCAGATTCCAGATGGGGAACGTCTCATACTTGGCATACCCCGCCTGGATGCCCCGCTTGTGCTCATGGTAGAGCTGGCTCAGGCAGGTGGCCATTTTGCCGCTGCCCGGGCCCGGCGCGGTGACGACGACGACGGGGCGGTCCGTCTCGATATAATCATTCCGGCCAAAGCCCTCCTCCGAGACGACCAGGCTGATATTCGAGGGGTAATCCGGGATGCTGTAATGCCGGTAGGTCCGGATGCCGAGGCTCTGGAGGCGGCGCTCAAACTGTTC
>CAUBQU010000144.1 GCA_958438185.1 uncultured Oscillospiraceae bacterium | reverse complement strand
GTCCTGGGTCAGGATGCCATCACTGTGGCCCGTCGAGTGGGCGGCGATGTGGGCAATGGCGTCGTCGACACTGCCGACGACGCGGACAGCCAGAATATAATCCAAAAATTCTGTATCAAAATCCGCCGGGCCCGCCGGGGTGCCGGGGATGATCTTCTGCGCCTCTTCGCAGAGCCGCAGCTCCACCGGCGGCAGACCGGCTTTCTGCCGCGCGTCCACCAGACGTTCCCGCAGGGCAGGGAGGAAGCGGGCCGCAATTTCCTGGTGCACCAGCAGAACCTCCTCTGCATTGCAGACAGAGGGGCGGCTTGCCTTGGCGTTTTCGATGATATCCAGCGCCTGGGCAAGGTCCGCAGACTGGTCCACATAAAGATGGCAAATCCCCGTGCCCGTCTGGATGCACGGCACCTTGGCATTGGCGACGCAGGAGGCGATCAGCCCCTTGCCGCCCCGGGGGATCAAAAGGTCGATGTAGCCGACGCCGGTCATCAGCTCCGTCGCGCTGGCCCGGCTGGTATCCTGCACCAGCTGCACCAGCTGCCGGGGCATTCCGACGCGCGCCAGCCCGTCCTGCAGGGCGCGGACGATGGCGTCGGCCGAGCGGAAGGCCTCCTTGCCGCTGCGCAGAATACAGGCGTTGCCGGATTTCAACGCCAGCGCCGCTGCGTCCGACGTGACATTGGGGCGGCTTTCGTAGATGATCGCCACGACGCCTAGGGGGACGCTGACCCGGTTGATCCGCAGCCCGTTGGGCCGCTCCACATGCCGCAGTGTCTTGCCCACCGGGTCCGGCAGGGCGGCGACCTGGCGCATCCCCGCTGCCATGGCGGCGATGCGCGCTGCGTCCAGCGCCAGCCGGTCGAGCATCACGTCAGAAATCTGCCCCTTGGCGGCGGCCAGGTCCTGGGCGTTGGCGGCGAGGATCGCATCCTGGTTTGCCACGAGCGCGTCGGCCATGGCCAGGAGCATGTCATTTTTCTGCTGACCCGTCGCCTGGGCCAGCTGCATCCGGCAGGCCTTGGCCTGCTGCATGATCTCCAGTGTTGTCATAGGTCTTTCCTCCCGAGAAAGCGTGTCCCGGCGCGGCGGCCGGCAGCAATGTCATAGAGCAGCTGCGGCGCGCTGCCGTTGGCGATGACCATATCCGTCCCGACGGCGGTCACGAGCTCCGCCGCGTGGAGCTTCGTCCGCATTCCACCGGTGCCGAGCTTGGAGCCGCAGGCGCCGCCCAGGGCCAGGATCTCCGGCGTGATGGCGGGCACCTCGGCGATAAGCTGCGCGGTTGGGTCCTTGTGGGGGTCGGCGGTGTAGAGCCCGTCGATATCCGAGAGCAGGACCAGCAGGTCCGCCTTGACCAAGATCGCCACGATGGCGCTGAGGGTATCGTTATCGCCGATGACGATCTCGTCTGTCGTGACGGTGTCGTTTTCATTGATGATCGGCAGCGCGCCCAGCTCCAGCAGGCGGGAGAGGGTGTTTTCAATGTTCTGCTTGCGGTCCTCGTGGTCCAGGTCGCTGCCGGTCAGCAGCAGCTGGGCAACGGTGTGGCGGTATTCGGAAAACAGCTTGTCATACGTGTACATCAACTCGCACTGCCCGACGGCCGCGGCGGCCTGCTTTGTCGGCATATCCGATGGCCGCTGGGCCAGCTGCAGCTTGCCGACCCCCATACCGATGGCGCCGGAGGAGACGAGGATGACCTCGTGCCCGGCGTTTTTTAAATCGCTCAAAACTTTACAAAGGCTCTCTACCAGCCGAATGTTCAAAAGCCCCGTCGCATGGGCCAGGGTAGAGGTGCCGATCTTTACCACAATACGCATAATGTCTTACCTCGTCCTAGGATCTGCTCCTATGATAATCAACCCCGGCGGAAAAATCAAGAAAGGGGAGAAATTTTTTCGCGATCTCGATATAGAAGCTCATTTTGCTGGAACGGCGCGGAATCTGCGGCATAAGATGAACCAGAGCGGACGCGGTCCGCCGGAATGGAGGTTTCATTTTATGCAAAAAGATCAAACGCAGCCTGAGCGCCGCGAGGGCTTTGGCTATCTGCCCAGCTGCGCGCCGCTGGCCAATCCATATGTGCCCTTCCAGCAAAATGCCCCGGCACATTATGCGCTGCCCCAGGGCCTGGTCCGCGGGACGCTGTTCCCGGGGCTGGACCTGCCGTTTATGGGCATGGTCAACGAGTCCGACCTGCCGTCCACGCCGCTGCATGAGCTGCAGGCGCTGGGCTTTGCCATCAACGAGCTGGTGCTGTATCTCGATACCCACAGTGACGACCGGGAGGCCGCCGAGTTGCTGGCGTCGTACCGTGCCCTGTATCAGAAGGGCATGGCGCTGCTGCAGGAGCAGTCCGGCCCGCTGTTTGCCATGGACGGCGTCGTCGACGGCGTCTACGAATGGCTGCGCGGCCCCTGGCCCTGGGAGTACCCGTCGGCGGGCGGCAACGCGGCGGGCAAGAATGCGTCCGGCAGCAAAAAGGAGGGCTGAGCGATGTTTGTCTACGAAAAAAGACTCCAATACCCCGTCAAAATCAAAAACACCAACCCCCGCCTGGCTGCGATTATTATCAGTCAATACGGTGGACCGGAGTGCAGAATACTATGATTTTTTAGAGGGTGAGGCGGTAGGTGAGGGTTAGGGTGGAGGTGGAGCGGGACCAGGTGGAGGTGGCGCAGAGGGAGGAGGCGGCTTCGTATTTTTGGGCGACGGTTTGGGTCGGATCCTCCAGGCAGCGGATGGTGGCGAGGATGCGCTCATGGAGGCGTTCGCGGAGCTGCGCGGGGGTTGGGTCCGGATCGGCGGCGCGCAGGACGGCTTCCAGCTGCTGGCGCTGCTGCAGGAGGGCGGCTTTGGCGGCGGCGTATTCCTCCAGGGTATCAATGCCGGACTGGTAGGCATCGCGGATGCGGGAGAGCTTCCGGTCGACTGTGGCAAGATCGGCGCGGGCGCGGGCTGCTTCGCTGGTCGGCGGCGCGCTCTGGCGGTCGACTTGAAAATCCAGGCCGACCATCTGAGCGGCATCGTGGCGCAGCTGGGCGAGGAAGGCGGATTCCAGGAGCTCGATATGGACATGCTGCGAGGTGCGGCAGCGGCCGCGGACATAGTTATTACACTTCATGTAATGGGGCGCGGACCAGATGAGCGTCGTGCCACAAGACGCGCAGCGGACGACGCCGCAGAGCCAATGGTGCCGCTGGCTGGCGGGCTTTTTGTGATAGGTCCATTTTGCCTTTGTCTCGGCGATCCGCTGCTGCGCGCGGTCCCATTGGTCCTGGGTGACGAGGGGCGGATGGGTGGAATCGGCAATGATTAGATTGGGATCGTCATAATGGCGGTGAGTGCGGCCGGCCGGATTCCAGCGCAGCTTGCCGATATAGACCGGATTGCGGAGAATATACTCGACGGTGCGGTTTTCAAAGGGGTTGCCCCGGTGGGTGCGCTGGCCTTCTGCGTTCATCCATTTGGCAAGCTCAAACAGGCAAGCGCCGTCAAGATAGCGGGAAAAGAGCTGGCGGACGTAGAAATCCTCCGGCGGGTTCGGGACAAGCTTGTGGTCCTCCAGGCGGTAGCCGTAGGACGGCGTGGATTGGAGCTGGCCGCGGCGGGCTTTTTCCGTCATGCCCTTTTTGACTTCGCGGCCCAGGTTGACGGAATAGTACTCGGCGTAGGCTTCCGTGATGGACTCTAAGAGCATTCCCATGCCAGAGCCGCCGTCATCAAAGGATTCTGTAATGGAAATGACCTGGACGCCGATGCGGGACAGGAGGGATTTATAGACGATGCTGTCCTCCCGGGAGCGGGCAAAACGGTCAAATTTATGCACAAGGATCACATCGAAGGGGTGATCCTTGTGCTTTGCGTTTGCAATCATCGCCTGAAAGGCCGGGCGCTTGGCGGCACTGCGGCCGGAGATCCCGGCGTCAACATAAACATGCGCCGGATCCAGCAGGAGCCGGTTGGCGGCGGCGTAGCGCTGCAGCTCGTGCAGCTGTGCGTCGGGGCTGAGCTCGGTTTGTTCCTCGGTTGAAACGCGGATATAGGCCGCGGCGGTTTGATAAGTTTCCGGCATGGGGCGGGGCTCCTTTCTAGGGGGATAGGGGGCTATTTTGTGCCTAACGTCCGGCGCGCAGAACCTTATCCTGCTGGGCCTGGGTCTCGACGGCGCGGCGCAGGAAGGCGCTGAGGGACTCCCCGGCGGCGTCTGCGGCGGCCTGGGCGGCGTTCAGCGTCTCGTGGTCCAGCGTTTGCTGCGCGTCTGGGGGCGATGCGGGCGTCTGGATGGTGCAGCTGACAGACTCGCTGATGAGCCGCTTAATGAATGCATTCAAGCTCTCGCCATGCTCGGCGGCGATGGCCTGCAGCTCTGCCCGCTGGCCCTTCTTTACGGTCAGCGTGATTCGGTCGTAATTTGCGGCCATGTATTTATTGACGGCCCGCTGCTGGGCTTTGGATGCTGGCATAAGAATCCCTCCTGTGTGGTGCAGTATATTTACATAGATATTATATCACAAAATATATC
>CAUBQU010000143.1 GCA_958438185.1 uncultured Oscillospiraceae bacterium | reverse complement strand
GGGCAGTGCCGCTATCCGCGATAGGGAGCACTGCTATTCTCTTTTTCTAGAAACCTGGATTTATCTGGTTAGTACCAGGACGCCAGAGCAAAATGTCACTTTTTCAAAATGCAAATTAGGAAACGCTCTTCTTAATTCCTCCGCAACGCAGTAGCTCTCGTCGTCATCCCAGGCGTCGCCGCAGTCTTTCTTGCATTGCGCCCATTCCTCCCGCGTTGCAAAGGCGACATCGCCGATCAAAATTTTCCCGCCCTCGTTTAACCGATCGAGCAGCTCTTTCAAAAAATCGACCTTTTGCGGATCTGTTAAATGGTGGATGGCGTAAGTTGCAACGATAAAATCATAGCGCGCCTGCCGAAGCGGTTCCACCAAGCCTTTTGTAAAATCTCCTTGATAAAGATGGGCCTCCGGCATCTTTTCAGAGGCCAGCTCGATCATTCTTGCCGAAAAATCCTGCCCATAAATATGGCAGCCGTGCTCATAAAGCTTTTTCGTCAGCGTGCCTGTCCCAAACCCGATGTCCAGAACGACGGGTTTTTCCTTTTCCAGGATCGTCTCATAAATCATGCTGAGGATCGTTTTGTACCCTGCAAATGGATAGGCATTCTCTTCCTCCGACACCCCAACCGACCGGTCATATCCATCCGCCCATAAATCAAATCCTTTGCGATCTAACATATTTCCCTCCGTCACTTCCAATTTCTACAATACCAGGCAAGTCGAGCCTTCGGCCCATTCAATCCAAGGGGAGCAGCATCAAATCGAAGGCAAAGCGCTGGCCGCCGATGCGGAAAAAATCCGGATGGGTGCAGAGCTTTTGGAAGCCAAATTTCTCATAGAGCCGGATGGCCCGGGCGTTATCGCTGCGGACCTCCAGCTCCAGCTGGGCAAAGCCGTTTTCCTTGGCAAAGGCGATGAGCTGCGCCATCAGCGCGCTGCCGATGCCCCGGCCCCAGTGGGCTTTCAATACGGAGATGCCGATGCTGCCGCGGTGGCGCATCCGCCGGGGCAGGCGCTCCACGCTGGCATCGCCAATGATCTGGCCATTCTGCTTTACCAGAAGCATCCGGCAGTCCCGCGAGCCTTCCCGGGCCGCTAAATACGCTTCCTCCTCCGCGATGGTGAAGGGCAAGCCCTCCGCGCCGAAGCTCAGGTTGTTCGTCTCGCCGCCGAGCTGCTTTAAGTAATCTAAAATAGCCGCCGCGTCCGCCGGTGCAGCGGGGGTGATAGTATAAGCTTCCATGGTAACGTCCCCTTTCTGAAAATTCAGAATAGAAATTGGGTCTATTATAGCGCCACCCCCGCGCACTTTGCAAGCAGAAAAACCGCCGCCCAGGACCATGGCTTGACAAGCCCCGCAGATTTTTTTATACTAAACAAGCCGCGCCCCTTGTGCGGCAGCAATTTGCAATAGAATAAAGGAGAGAAAACGTGGAGAGAGAATCTTTTAAATCCCGGCTGGGCTTTCTGCTCGTCAGCGCAGGCTGCGCCGTGGGCATCGGCAATGTGTGGCGGTTCCCATTTATTGTCGGGCAGAACGGTGGCGGGCTGTTCGTCCTGCTGTACCTGGTCATGCTGGTGGTCCTGGGGCTGCCAGTGCTGACGATGGAGCTGGCCGTCGGCCGGGCCAGCCGCAAGAGCGCCATTCTGGCTTACCGCGCGCTGGAAAAGCCCGGCGCCAAGTGGCATATTCACGGGTGGTTTGCCCTCCTGGGCTGCTATCTGCTGATGATGTACTATACCAATGTCTCCGGCTGGATGCTCAATTACTTCTTCAAATTTGTCACCGGTGTATTTCAGCCGGGGATGGACGCGGCAGCCAGCGGGCAGGTCTTTTCCGATATGCTGGCGGACCCCGGCCAGATGGGCCTCTGGATGGCAGTGACGGTCGTGGCCGGCGTACTGATCTGCAGCGTCGGTGTCCGCAAAGGCCTGGAGCGGGTGAGCAAAGTCATGATGAGCGCCCTGTTCGTGCTGATCCTGATCCTGGCGATCCACAGCTTCACCCTCTCCGGCGCGAAGGAAGGCGTCCGCTTCTACCTGGTGCCGAATCTTGAGACAGTCAAGTCCGTCGGCCTGGGGCAGGTCATCGCCGCGGCAATGAACCAGGCGTTCTTCACCCTCAGCCTAGGCATCGCCGCCATGGAGATCTTCGGCAGCTACATGAGCAAGGAGCACACGCTGCTGGGCGAGGGCGCCCGCATCTGCGTGCTGGATACCTTCGTCGCCATTGCGGCGGGACTGATCATCTTCCCCGCCTGCTTCAGCTACGGTGTCGAGGTCACGTCGGGCCCGAGCCTGATTTTTGTGACGCTGCCCAATGTCTTCGTCAATATGGCAGGCGGCCGCATCTGGGGCACGCTGTTCTTCCTGTTTATGACCTTCGCGTCGTTCTCGACGGTCATCGCCGTCATTGAGAACATTATGTCCACCTGCATGGATACCTTTGGCTGGAGCCGGAAAAAGGCGGCGCTGATCAACGGCATCGTCATTCTGCTGGCCAGCATCCCCTGCGTCCTGGGGTATAACATTCTCAGCGATTTTCACCCCATCGGCGGGCGGGACGTGCTCGACAGCGAGGATTTCCTCGTCAGCAATATCCTGCTGCCCCTGGGCTCTCTGGTCTATCTGCTGTTCTGCGTCACCCGCTGGGGCTGGGACTTCCGGAATTACCAGCTGGAGGCCAACACCGGCAAGGGCCTCAAGGTCGCATCCTGGATGCGCTGGGTCTTCCTGATCGTCCTGCCGATCATGATCCTGGCGATCTTTATCATCGGACTGATCGGGTAAGCGCCAATCCCAATTGCACAGTGTCTTCCGGCCTGCCGCATCATACGCGGCAGGCTGGTTTTTATCCGCCAACGCCGCCTGTACAGCAAGCGCCAAACTGACTATAGGCATCGCGCTGCAGCCGGTAGAAGTCCAAGGCATGTACCCCACGGCAGCGCTGTGCGCTGCTGTACGCCGCCAATGGTCCCTGCCACGTAAGGCCCCTCTGCTCTATCTGCAGCCGCCTGCACAACCACGAGAGAGCCGCATCGCGCTCTGCTTTACTGCACCGCACAGCAAGCCACCCGCTGTGCGATATTCCCATTGTTAGACAAACGAACGCCCATGGCCACGGAGCCATGGGCGTTTGTATGTCGAGCAAACATAAAATACGGAGTATAACTTAATAGAAGCTTAAAGCAGTACGTCGAGTACGAAGTAAGCAGCGAACAGGACGATCAGGACCCAAGTGGTCGTCTTGATTTCCTTCACGCGCTTGGAAGCGATGGTGACGATCGCATAGGACAGCAAGCCGAACAGAATGCCGTATGCGATGTTGTAAGAGAAGGGCTGCATCGCGACGCACAGGAACGCGGGAAGTGCGACCGTCAGATCGCCAAGATCCATGTGCATCAGAGGCTCGATCATCAGGGTGCCGATGATGATCAGGGCCGGCGCAGTCGCGCAGGAGGGGATCATCAGGAACAGCGGGCTGAGGAAGAGCACAACGATGAACAGCAGGCCAATGAACAGCGCGGTCAGACCGGTACGGCCGCCAACTGCGATACCAGTGGAGCTTTCAGCGCCATAGATGGTAACAGTGGAGGTGCCCAGCAGAGCGCCGACAGCAGCGCCAGCCGCAGAGACCGTCAGAGCCTTGCCTGCGCCGGGGACGTTGCCGTTTTCGTCAGCCATTTCAGCTGCGCTGGCAAGACCAAGCAGGACGCCGACAGAGCCGAAGAGGTCAACGAAGAAGAAGCTGATGATGACGAACAGGACCTGCATAATGTCGGTAATGTCGCCAGCAAACATGCCCTTGTAGGTCAGCTTCAGGAGGGAGGGCTCCATCGCCTTGATGGGGTTCTCAAACTTGATGAGCTGCTCGGGCAGGATGGTGTATTTCAGGCCCGTCTCGGGGTTGGTGACAAAGAAGCCAATGATCGTGACAACAACGATGCTGATCAGGATCGAGCCGGGGACCTTCTTGATCATCAGGATAGCGGTCAGCATAACGCCGAAGAGTGCCAGCAGCACGCCGGGGTTACCCAGATCGCCGAGGGTTACGAGGGTGGAAGGATTGCCAACGATCAGGCCGGCATTTTCAAAACCGATGAGGGAGATGAAGAAGCCAACGCCAGCGCCGACGGAATTCTTGATAACGTCAGGCAGATCGTCGCAAATTCTCTGCTGGACGCCGAAGAAGCCCAGAACGATGAACAGCATGCCGGAGGTGAATACGCAAGCCAACGCATTCTGCCAGGGCAGGCCCATCGTGCCACAGACCGTGTACGCAAAGTATGCGTTCAGGCCCATACTCGGTGCCAGTGCAAACGGGAAGTTACCATAGAATGCAATTGCGATACAGGCGATAGCCGAGGAGATCGCAGTCGCATAGAACTGAGCATTCTTGTCCATGCCGGCGTCCCCCAGGATCGCGGGGTTAACGGCTACGATGTAAACCATCGTCAGGAAGGTAGTCAAACCTGCCAAGAATTCTCTCTTTACCGTGGTGTGTTTTTCGCTCAGGCGGAAGGTCTTGTCTAACC
>CAUBQU010000142.1 GCA_958438185.1 uncultured Oscillospiraceae bacterium | reverse complement strand
CAGTCCAAAAAATGCAGCGCTCCTGTCTGCGTTCCGATGCAGAAAAAGACGAATGAACCGAGGTTATGGCATGCTTCCTTTGAATACACAAAACGCCCTGGGCATTGATATCGGCTCGACAACGGCGAAGATCGTCCTGGTCCGGTCAGGCCAGATCGTTTATGAAAAATATGAGCGGCACCTGTCCCGCGTGCGGGAAAAGACACTGGAGCTGATCGAGGAGATCCGCCCCATGCTGGAGGCGGCGCCGTTTACCGTCGCCCTGTCCGGCTCAGCGGGGCTTGGCGTCGCGGAGGCGGCGGGGATCCCCTTTGTGCAGGAGGTCTACGCCACCGGGGAGGTCGTCCGCCGCCTGGAGCCGGATACCAGCGCGGTCATTGAGCTGGGCGGCGAGGACGCCAAGGTCATCTTCTTCACCGGCGGTGTCGATGAGCGGATGAACGGCTCCTGCGCCGGTGGGACTGGCGCGTTTATTGACCAGATGGCGGTGCTGCTGAATATGACAGTGGCGGAGATGGACGCGGCCAGCCTGCAGGCGGAGAAGCTCTATCCCATCGCCTCCCGCTGCGGCGTCTTTGCCAAGACGGATATCCAGCCGCTGCTGAACCAGGGTGCGCGGAAGGCGGATGTGGCGGCCAGCATTTACCAGGCCGTCGTCAACCAGACCATCGCGGGCCTGGCCCAGGGGCGGAGGATCGCGGGCAAGGTGCTGTTTTTGGGCGGTCCGCTGTATTACTGCAAGGGCCTGCGGGCCCGCTTCCGCGAAACGCTGGGCCTGGATGATGAGACGGCGGTGTTCCCGGCATACGGCCGCTTTGCGGTGGCCCTGGGTGCGGCAATGTATTCCGCGACGGTCGGGCAGGCGCCTGTGACCTTTGATACGCTGGTCTGCCGGCTGCGGGAGTGCAAAATGGTCTTTGGCCGCGACCGGCTCAAGTCGCTGTTTGCAAGCCCCGCGGAGTATGACGCCTTCTGCCGGCGCCACGCCCGGGCGACTGTCCCGGAGGCGGACCTGGCAAGTTACACCGGCCCCGCCTGGCTGGGCATCGACTGCGGCAGCACGACGACCAAGCTGGCGCTGATCTCCCAGGACCGGGCGCTGCTGTATACGTATTATAGCTCCAACCAGGGCAACCCCGTCCAGCTCGTCAAGGCGCAGCTGGAGGAGATCTACCGCCGCTGCGGCGACCGGGTCACGATTTGCGGCTGCGCCTGCACCGGCTACGGCGAGGAGCTGATCCAAAACGCGTTCCACGCCGACCTGGGTGTCGTCGAGACCATCGCCCACTACACGGCGGCAAAATTCTTCCAGCCGGATGTGGACTTTATTCTGGATATTGGCGGGCAGGATATCAAGTGCTTTAAAATTCGCAACGGCGCCATCGACTCCATTATGCTCAACGAGGCCTGTTCCTCCGGCTGCGGCTCGTTTATCGAGACCTTTGCCCGGGCCATGGGCTACCCTGTGGCGGAATTTGCCCAGAAGGGGCTGCAGTCCAAAGCGCCGGTGAACCTGGGCTCCCGGTGCACCGTTTTTATGAATTCCTCCGTCAAGCAGTCCCAGCGGGACGGCGCGACGGTGGAGGATATTTCCGCGGGGCTCTCCATCAGCGTCGTGAAAAACGCGATCTATAAGGTCATCCGGGCCAATTCGCCCCAGGAGCTGGGGCAGCATATCGTCGTCCAGGGGGGCACGTTCCTCAATGACGCCGTCCTTCGGGCCTTTGAGCAGGAGCTGGGGGCGCCGGTCATCCGCCCGGCCATTGCGGGGCTCATGGGGGCCTACGGCGCAGCGCTCTATGCCATGCGGCTGGAGCACTCCGGTCTGCTGGGCCCGGCAGAGCTCAAAGAATTTGTCCACACGGCAAAATCGGCCATCTGCCAGGGCTGCGCGAATCACTGCCACCTGACGATTAATCAATTCTCCGGCGGCCGCCGGTTTATCTCCGGCAACCAGTGCCAGAAGGCCTTGGGCATCCGGGGCGGGGAGGAGCTGCCGAATCTCTATGCCTGGAAGCGGGACTACTTTACCGCGCTGCAGCCCCAGCCCGGCAAGCGGGGCAAGCTGGGCCTGCCGCTGGCCCTTGGCATGTACGAGCTGGCCCCGCTGTGGCACGCGCTGTTTACAAGCCTGGGCTATGAGGTCGTCCTCTCCGGGCTCTCCAGCCGCAAGCTTTATGAGAAGGGGCAATTCTCTATCCCGTCGGACACGGCGTGCTACCCGGCGAAGATTATGCACGGGCACGTTGAGACGCTGCTGGAGGCGGGGATCACGAAAATTTTCTACCCCAGCCTGACGTATAACGTGGATGAAAAGGCCAGCGTCAACCATTATAACTGCCCCATCGTCGCCTATTATGCGGAGCTGCTGCAGGGCAATATGGAGCATTTGCAGCAGGCGGAATTCTGGTACCCCTACTTGAATATCAACAGCAAGGCTGCGCTGCGGCGGACGCTGTATGCCGCGCTGCGCCAGTACGATGCGACGATCACCCGGAGTGAGATCGCCCGGGCGGTGGACGCCGGATTTGCCGCGTATGCCGATTATACAGCCCAGGTGCGGGCCCAGGGGGAGCAGGCGCTGGCCTATGCCCGGGCACATGGTAAGCGGATCATGGTCCTGGCAGGCAGGCCGTATCACATTGACCCGGAGATCTGCCACGGCATTGATAAGCTGGCGGTGAGCCTGGGGTTCGTCGTCGTCAGTGAGGACAGCATCTGTCACCTGGCGCAGCCGCAGCAGACGGCGGTGCTGAACCAGTGGACGTTCCACGCCCGGCTCTACCGGGCGGCCCGCTACGCAGCCGCGCATCCGGACACGGAGCTGGTGCAGCTGGTGTCCTTCGGCTGCGGTGTCGATGCCATTACGACCGACGAGGTGCGCAGCCTGCTCGAAGCAGGTGGGAAGTATTATACACAGATCAAAATCGACGAGATCACGAATCTCGGCGCCGTGAAGATCCGCCTGCGCAGTCTGATCGGCGCATTGGAGGAGAGGGCATAGCGCATGGAACAGAAGCGATACATCCCCTTTACCCAGGAGATGAAAAAAGAATATACGATCCTGGTGCCCAATATGCTGCCGATGCATTTTGAGCTGATCATGAGCGTCATGCGGACCTATGGCTATCAAATGGAGCTGCTTCGGACCTCCGGCCCGGAGATCGCGGAGACGGGGCTGCGGTACGTACATAACGACACCTGCTACCCCGCCATCTTGGTCATCGGCCAGTTTATGGACGCGCTGACCTCCGGCAAGTATGACCCGCATAAGGTCGCGCTCATTTTATTCCAGACCGGCGGCGGTTGCCGGGCTTCCAATTACATTCCGCTGCTGCGCAAGGCGCTGGAGCGGGGCGGCTTTGGCGACGTCCCGGTCATCTCCTTCAGCCTGGCGGGGCTGGAGAAGCACCCGGGCTTCCGGCTGACGCTGCCAATGCTCCACGGGATGCTCTACGGCGTGCTTTACGCCGACCTTTTGATGGCCCTGGCCAACCAGTGCAAGCCCTATGAGCGGGAAAAGGGCCAGGCCCAGCGCCTGGCAGACGCCTGGACAGCCCGCCTGGGCCGGGAGCTCGGCTCCGGCAGCAAGATCCGCTACCGCCACATCCGGGAGAATTACCGCCGAATCCTAGCGGACTTCGCTGCCATCCCCCGCGAGGCGCGGGATGCGGTCCAGGTCGGCATCGTCGGAGAGATCTTCGTGAAGTATTCGCCCCTGGGCAATAACGATCTGGAGCGTTTCCTAGTCAGTGAGGGGGCGGAGGTGACAGTCCCCGGGCTGCTGGATTTCTGCCTCTACTGCGTCTACAACAGCGTCAACGATTACCGGCTCTATGGCCGGAACCGGCTGGCGCACATCCCCTACCAGGCGGCGTACCGCTTCCTGTGCAAACGTAAGCAAGAGATGATCGCAGAGATCGAAGCCGAGGGGACGTTCAAACCCATGACGCCCTTTGAGGACACCGTACGTCTGGCCGAGGGCTATATCCACAACGGCGTCAAAATGGGTGAGGGCTGGCTGCTGACAGCGGAGATGCTGGAGCTGGCCCACAGCGGGGTCAAGAACATCGTCTGCACGCAGCCGTTCGGCTGCCTGCCGAACCATATCTGCGGCAAGGGCATGATGGGTCCCATTAAGGAAAAGAATCCGGACGTCAATATCGTCGCCATCGACTACGACGCCGGAGCGACCCGGGTCAACCAGGAGAACCGGCTCAAGCTGATGCTCTCCAACGCCCGGCAAAATCAGGAAAAACCGGCCGCACCGGTCGGTTGAGCGCGTCAAAAAAGTATTTTTGACACGCTCTCAAATGCGACCCGCTTCGCTGGGCTCGCATTTGAAGGGGCTTGCACCCTGCTGCGCGCATAATTTCTGCGCCTTTGGCACAGAAATTCCACACTTGCAGGGCGAGAAGTATTTTCCCCGACGTACACGCCGCCGGAGAAAATAATTTTGACCTTATTTGCGCCGTGCGCGGCGCAAACTCTGCAAGGCTTTTTTGGCGGACTGAAACGGCCTGCTGCATGATTGCAGCAGGCCGTTTTTTGTATAACGAAAACCCCACGCTAGGCGTGGGGTTCAAAAGCACTTAAAG
>CAUBQU010000141.1 GCA_958438185.1 uncultured Oscillospiraceae bacterium | reverse complement strand
TGGTAATTTAGTGACGTGAGATAGAAGCAATCATAAAACGTCAAATCAAAGCAAATAAAAACGCGCCAAGGCTGCCGGATGGCGGCGGCGCGGAGAGGAGCGGAGCAGCCATGATCTATACCGTGACATTGAACCCGGCGGTGGACTATGTCGTGCATGTCCCGGCGCTGACCCAGGGGCAGATCCTGCGCAGCACCCGGGAGCGGGTCTTTTTCGGCGGCAAGGGCGTCAATGTTTCCAGCGTTTTGCACACGCTGGGTGTTGCGTCGATTGCCACGGGCTTTTTGGCCGGGTTTACCGGGCAGGCTATTGAAGCGGAGCTGGCGCGGCAGGGTATTGGGACGGATTTTGTCTTCCTGCCGGACGGCTTTACCCGCATCAACCTGAAGCTCCGCACCGGCGTGGAGACGGATATCAACGGCGGCGGCCCAGCAATCGGCCCGGCAGACCTGGCGGCGCTGGAGGAAAAGCTGGCGCGCCTGCAGCCCGGGGACATTGCGGTCCTGGCGGGGAGCGTGCCGTCGTCGCTGGCGGGCGACCCGTATGCGGACCTGATGGCGCGTCTTGCCGGCCGGGGGCTGCGCTTTGTGGTCGATACCACGGGCAAGCAGCTGCGGAGCGTTCTGCCGTTTCAGCCGTTTTTGGTCAAGCCAAACGGGCAGGAGCTGGGCGAGCTCTTCGGCGTGCGTATCGAGTCAGCGGCGGAGGCGGCCCGGTATGCCGCCTGGCTGCAGGAGCTGGGGGCCCGGAACGTTCTGGTCTCCCTGGGCGCGCAGGGGGCAGTATTGGCAGACGAGACCGGGCACATCTGGCAGCAGCGCGCCTGCCGGGGCGAGACGGTGAACACCGTCGGCGCGGGAGACTCCATGGTCGCGGGCTTCCTGGCAGGCTTTGCCCAGACGGGCAGCTATCAAGAAGCGCTCCGCTTGGGCACGGCCTGCGGCAGCGCGACGGCCTTTTGTGAGGGCCTGGCCGCGGCGGCACAGATCCACGCGCTGCAAAAGGCTCTGGCCCCGACGCAGGCGCTAGAAAAACCGGAAGGATCCGCTGTGAAGCAGGAGGTTGCAAAATGAAAATTTCCGATCTGTTCTATCCCGGCAGCATTGCCTTAAACAGCGCGCCGCAGGATAAGGAGGCGGCCCTGGAAGCGCTGGTGCAGCAGCACCAGGCGGCAGGAAATCTGGAGGATATTGACCGCTACCGCCAGGATATCCTGGCCCGGGAGGCCCAGGGCACGACGGCGGTCGGCAACGGTGTGGCGATCCCCCACGCCAAGTCCGGCGCAGTCCGGCGGCCCGGGCTGGCGGCGATGACCGTCCCCGGCGGCGTGGACTGCGACGCGATGGACGGCGCGCCGGTGCGGCTGCTCTTTATGATCGCCGCGCCGAATGAGAGCGACTTCCATCTGGAGGTGCTGGCGAAGCTGATGGGCCTTCTGATGGACGCGGCCTTCCGCGACCGCCTGTGCAGCGCTGCGACTGAGGCGGCATTTTTGCAGTGCATCGACGAAGCGGAGGCGGCAAAGGACGGCTCTGCTGTGCCGGAAGCACCGCCCGCGACGGACGATACCGCCTATGACGTGCTGGCGGTGACAGCCTGCCCTACGGGCATTGCCCATACGTATATGGCGGCGGAAGCGCTGGAAAAGGCAGCGCAGGCCATGGGCATCCGCCTGAAGGTCGAGACCAACGGCTCCGGCGGCGTGCAGAACGCGCTGACGGATGAAGAGATCGCCCAGGCGACGGGCATTCTTATTGCAGCGGACAAGAGCGTGGCCATGGCCCGGTTCCGGGGCAAGCGGCTCATCAGCGTTCCGGTGGCCGACGGCATCAAGCGGCCCGAGGCGCTGCTGCGCCAGGCCATGGCCCCGGACGCGCCGGTCTATCAGGCGGCAGAAGAGGCGCCGTCCAGCCCGGCGGCCCAGCCTGCCAAGGCGGGCAAGCCGGGGCTGGGACATGCGCTGTACCAGCATTTGATGAACGGCGTTTCGCATATGCTGCCCTTTGTGGTGGCGGGCGGTATTTTTATCGCCCTGGCGTTTTTGATCGACACCGTGGCTGGTGCGCCGCAGGACGGTAACTTTGGGATGCATACGCCGGTGGCGGCGTTTTTCAAGACGATCGGCAATGTGGCGTTCAACTTTATGATCCCCATTCTGGGCGGGTATATTGGCATGTCCATCGCTGACCGGCCGGGGCTGCTGGTGGGCTTTGTCGGCGGCTATCTGGCGACGACTGGCGCGACGTTTGCAAGCATCACCGGGGATGTCCCCTCGGGCTTTTTGGGCGCACTGTTTGCCGGGTTTGCCGGGGGCTACCTGATGCTGGGCTTTGAAAAGCTCTGCCAGAAGCTGCCCAAGTCCCTCGACGGCATCAAGCCGGTGCTGCTCTTCCCCCTGGTGGGGCTGGGGCTGATCGCAGTGCTGATGTGCGCCGTGAACCCGGTCATGGGCTTTTTGAATACAGGGCTGAGCAAGCTGCTGGCCGCCATGGGCGGCACGAGCCGCGTCGCGCTGGGCGTGATTCTGGGCGCGATGATGGCCATTGATATGGGCGGCCCCTGCAACAAGGCGGCGTATGTCTTCGGCACAGCGGCGATCACGAATGGCAACTACGATATTATGGCGGCGGTCATGATCGGCGGGATGGTGCCGCCCCTGGCCATCGCCCTGGCGACGACGTTCTTCCCGGCAAAATTCACGCCGGAGGAGCGGAAAAATGGCCCGGTGAATTATATCATGGGCTTGAGCTTTATCACCGAGGGCGCGATTCCTTACGCAGCCAGCGACCCGGCTCGGGTCATCCCGGCCTGTGCCCTTGGCGCGGGGCTGGCCGGAGGGCTTTCAATGCTCTTCCGGTGCACGCTCATGGCGCCCCACGGCGGGATCTTCGTTTTTGCCGTCGTCGGCCATTGGCCGCTGTATCTGCTCTCCCTTGCGGCGGGGGCACTTGCCGGTATGCTGCTGCTGGCGGCCTTCAAACGGAAGGCGCCTCAGGCGGCGGAAGAATAAATAAAACATGGATAGAAAAAGGAGTGTGGCAACATGGTATCGCAGAATGTGACAGTCGTAAACGCCCAGGGGTTTCACATGCGCCCGGCAATGAAATTCGCCAATGAGATGACGAAATACCCCTGCCAGGTGGAGATCCTGTTCAACGGCAGTGTGACAAACGGCAAGAGCTTAATGGACATCATCGCAGCCTGCATGAAGCGCGGGGCGCAGATCGAGCTGCGCTGCGACGGGCCCCAGGAGCGGGAGGCCCTGGCCGCGGCGGTCGAGATGATTTCCCACGGCTTCGACGAGTAAGGAACGCGGGAAGGAGGCGGAGACGATGCTGCAGGGCATTGGCGTATCCCGCGGCTGCGGGATCGGCCGCGCGCTGGTCGCCGCGGCGCAGTCGGTGCAATTTACCCCGCGGGACGGCTGCGATCCGTCCGCTGAGCGGGCGCGGCTGGCGGAGGCGAAGGCGGCCTTCACGGCGCACAATGCGCGCCTGGCCGAGCAGGTCCGCCAGGAATTGGGCCAGCAGGAGAGCGACATTCTCCTGGGCCATGTGATGATGCTCCAGGATCCGTCCCTGCAAGGGCAGATCGGCCAAGAGCTGGAGGCCGGGCACTGCGCCGAGCAGGCGCTGGCGACGGTCTGCGACCGGTATATCGCGCTGTTTTCCAGTGTGGACGATGCAATGACGCAGCAGCGGGCGGCGGATATCCGGGATATCAAAGAGGAACTCCTGGCCCGCCTGACCGGGGCGGCGCGGCTGGACCTGCGCCATCTGCCGCCGGAGACGGTCCTGGTGACCCGGGAGCTGACGCCAAGCCTGGCGGCACAGCTGGACCGGCGGCATGTGACCGGGATCGTCACGGAGCTGGGCGGAGAGACCTCCCACGGCGCGATCCTGGCCCGGGCAATGGACTTGCCGACTGTACTGGGGGTGCCGGATGCAATGCAGCAGCTGGCAAATGCGCCCTGGGTGATCGTCGACGGCGATCTGGGGCATGTCCTGCCCGATCCGCCGGAGGCGACCCTAGCGCAGTACCGGGCAGCGCAGGCGCGGGATGCGGCGGCGCGGGCGGCCCGGGAGGCATTCCGGGGCCGGGCTACAACGCTGGCAGACGGCGGCACAGTGCGCTTGTTCGGAAATATCACGTCGCCGGACCAGGCAAAGCTCGTCTGCGACAACGACGGTGAGGGCGTCGGTTTGTTCCGGACGGAATTTCTCTTCCTGGACCGGCAGACGCCGCCGGATGAGCAGACGCAGCTGGCGGCCTATCGCCAGGTGCTGCAGCAGATGGCAGGAAAGCCCGTCATCATCCGGACGCTGGACATCGGCGGCGATAAGGAAGCGCCGTGCCTGGCCCGAGAGAAGGAAGAAAACCCGTTTTTAGGCTTCCGGGGCATCCGATATTGCTTGCAGCGGCAGGACCTGTTCAAGACGCAGCTGCGGGCGCTGGCCCGGGCCAGTGCCGACGGCCCGCTTTCCATCCTGCTGCCTATGGTGACGGGCGTTGAGGAAGTCCGGGCGGCGCGGGCGCTGCTGCGCGGGGTCCTGGAGGAGCTGGAGGCGGATGACGCCGCGGACATCATTGAGAACATGGACGC
>CAUBQU010000140.1 GCA_958438185.1 uncultured Oscillospiraceae bacterium | reverse complement strand
ACGATGAAGTACGCGACCAAGAACACCATCGCCTCCGGCTGTATCTCCTACACCCAGAGCCCGGTGCACACGGTCGAGAAATACATCGCCATGTGTAAGGAACTCAAGACCATGGGCTTCAAGACCATCTGCCTGAAGGACATGGCCGGTACCATGAGCCCCTTTGAGGCCGAGCACCTCATCAAGGGCATTAAGGACGCCCTGGGCGATATGCCCATCATCCTGCATACCCACTGCACCACCGGCATGGCTTACATGACGGTCACGAAGGCCATCGAGTCCGGCGTCGACGTCATCGACTGCGCGACGTCCTGCTTCTCCAACGGCACCTCTCAGCCCGCAACGGAGACGATGTTCTACGCGCTGCAGCAGTACGGCATCGATTGCGGCCTGCAGGAAGCTGCTATCAACGAAGTCAACGACTACTTCAAGCCCATCAAGCAGAAGTACATTGACAGCGGCGTCCTGAATCCGAAGAGCATGGCGACTGACGCCCAGGCGCTGGTCTACAAGGTCCCCGGCGGCATGCTTTCCAACATGATCGCCAACCTGACGGATATGCACGCCATGGATAAATTCGAAGCTGCACTGGAAGAGATCCCCAATGTCCGCAAGGATCTGGGCTATCCTCCGCTGGTCACGCCGCTGTCCCAGATGGTCGGCAATCAGGCTGTGACGAACGTCCTGCTGGGCGAGCGCTATAAGCAGATCTCCAAGGAGATCAAGAATTACTTCAAGGGCGAGTATGGCAATGCTCCGGCCCCGGTCAGCAAAGAGCTGCAGGATAAGATCCTGGGCGAAGGCGGCCAGCCGGTCGACTGCCGTATCGAGGACCAGAAGCGCACCGGCGAAGACTTCGCCGCCGCCAAGGAAGCCCTGGGCGATCTGGCCAAGTCCGAAGAGGATGTTATGAGCTATATCTGCTTCCCGGACCAGACGAAGAAATTCCTGGAAGCCCGTAAGGCAAAGGAAGAGAATATCGCGACTTATGTGATCGAAGAAGCATAAGGGAGGGCTTGCGGAATGTTTTTAGTAAACCCTGAGATGGTAGACATCAACATCGGCACCGCTGGTCTCGTCGCACTGACGGGCTATCTGGTCGTCTTTATCGGCCTGGTGCTGTTGATGATCGTTGTTATCATTGTCGGTAAGATCATGACTGCCTCCCAGAAGAAAAAGGCACAGTCTGCTGCGCCCGCTGCGGCGCCGGTGGCAGCAGCCGCGCCGGCTGGCAAGCCCGCGCCGGGCTCTGCCGGTGAGGTGAAGCTCTACGACGTGCCGGATAAAGAGGCGGCAATGCTGATGGCCATCGTTGCAGATAAGATGCAAAAGCCCATCAACGAACTGCGCTTCAAATCCATCAAGGAGGTAAAGTAAGATGAAATATAAAGTTACCCTGAATGGCAAGACCTATGAGGTCGAGGTCGAAGCTGGCAAGGCCATGCTGGTCGACGAATACGAAGCTTACGCACCGGCTCCCGCCGCTGCGCCTGCCGCTGCTCCCGCGGCAGCTCTGGCTGCTGCACCGGCAGCTGCTCCTGCTGCAGCAGTCAACCTGGCTGCTGGTGAGGCGGTCAACTCCCCCATGCCTGGCACCATCCTGAAGGTCAACTGCACCCAGGGCGCTGCTGTCAAGGCAGGCGATGTGCTGGTCGTCCTCGAAGCAATGAAGATGGAGAATGAGATCATGGCCCCGCATGACGGCACGGTAGCGCAGGTCGTTACCAGCAAGGGCGCCACGGTCGACACCGGTGATCCTCTGGTCGTTTTGGCATAAGGAGGACACGAATGAACATTCTAGCTTTTAATATCGGCGAGACCCTGATGAAGCTGGTGCAGGATTCCGGCTTCGCGGGCTTCTTCGCAGATGGCGGCTGGCGGAATTTGATCATGATCGCGATCGCCTGTGTTCTGCTGTACCTGGGCATCGTCAAGAAATTCGAGCCGCTGCTGCTGGTGGGCATTGCCTTCGGCTGCCTGCTGACCAACCTGCCCGGTGCGGGCCTGTACAACCTCAACCTGTGGGACGCTTACATCAACGGTACGGCGTTTACCACGGCGTCCGGGGAAGTCATCGAACACATTTCCTTCACGGATATCATCCATGAGGGCGGCCTGCTGGATATCTTCTACATCGGTGTCAAGGCCGGTCTGTATCCGTCGCTGATCTTTATGGGTGTCGGCGCGATGACCGACTTTGGCCCCCTGATCTCCAACCCCAAGAGCATGCTCATGGGTGCGGCGGCACAGCTGGGCGTTTTCGTTGCCTTCTTTGGCGCGATCTGCCTGGGCTTCACCGGCCCAGAGGCCGCTTCCATCGGCATTATCGGCGGCGCCGATGGCCCGACGGCGATCTTCCTGACGACCCGTCTGGCTCCTGCTCTGCTGGGTGCCATCGCCATTGCTGCTTACTCCTACATGGCCCTGATCCCGCTGATCCAGCCTCCGATTATGCGCTTGCTTACCCGCAAGGAAGACCGCAAGATTAAGATGGTTCAGTCTCGCGAGGTCACGAAGACCGAACGCATTGTGTTCCCGGTGATCGTCTCCATCTTTGTCATCCTGCTGCTCCCCTCCACGGCGCCGCTGATCGGCTGTCTGATGCTGGGGAACCTGTTCCGCGAATGCGGTGTGACGGAACGTCTGTCCGACACGGTGCAGAATGCGCTGATGAACATCGTCACCATCTTCCTGGCGACGGCAGTCGGCGCAACGACGGTCGCAGAGCGCTTCCTGTCTCTGCAGACCATCAAGATCATCGCCCTCGGCCTGGTGGCGTTCGCCATCTCCACCGCTGGCGGTCTGCTGGGCGGCAACGTGATGTGCGCCCTGTCCGGCAAGAAGATCAACCCGCTCATCGGCTCGGCTGGTGTCTCCGCTGTCCCGATGGCAGCCCGTGTCTCCCAGGTGGAAGGCCAGAAGTACAATCCCGGCAACTTCCTCCTGATGCACGCCATGGGCCCCAACGTCGCTGGCGTTATCGGCTCGGCCATCGCCGCCGGTTTCCTGCTGGCAGTCTTCGGCTGATACCTTGCACAAAAACCAATGCAAGCCCCCTTCGCTGCTGCGAAGGGGGCTTTTGCTGCGTTTCAGACTGAGGGAAGCCCGTGCGTTGCAGCGCGGGCATACATACTCTGCCTACTGGCGGGGCACACTGAAGATAACAGCGGGCGGATGTAGAAGGATCCGGCATTGCCCGCAAAAACGGACGGGGGAGGGCGCGGCGTGAAAAAATGGGACTGGCGGGCTGCCGCCGCCGGGGCCGCGGCGGGGTTGGCCAATGGCTTTTTCGGCGCAGGCGGCGGGATGCTCTTGGTGCCGCTGCTGGCGGGCTGGTGCCGCCTGCCGGGCAAGACCTGCTTTACAACGGCGTTGGCTGTGATGCTGCCGCTGACACTGGTTTCTTTGGCCATCTATTGGCACAGCGGCCAGCTGCCGTTTTCCCTGGCCTGGCCGTACCTGGCCGGAGGCTTTCTGGGCGGCGTCGGCGGCGGGCTACTGCTGCGGCGAGTGCCGGTACGCTGGCTTCACGCGGCCATGGGCCTGTTTATCCTCTGGGGCGGCATTCGGCTGCTGGTGGCGCCATGAATGGCCCGTGGCTTTGCACCCTGGTTGGGGCAGTGTGCGGCGTCCTATCGGGGCTCGGCATCGGCGGGGGCAGCTTGCTGATGATCTGGCTGACAGCGCTGCAGGATCTGCCCCAGCGGCAAGCCCAGGGCATCAATTTGCTATATTTTCTGCCGACTGCGGGGGCAAGTCTGCTGTTTCATATCAAGAATAAGCTGGTCGCCTGGCAGGCGGCGCTTCCGGCCATCGCCTGCGGCTGCCTTAGTGCCGCCGGGTCGGCTTGGCTGGCCCAAAGCCTGCATGCGGCGCTGCTCCGCCGCCTTTTTGGCGGGTTTTTGCTCGCCGTAGGCGTTTTGGAGCTACGAAAAGCGAAAAAGCAGGACGAAGACGCGGAATAAACTGCGTTTTCGTCCTGCTTTTGCTGTTTTTGTACTCACTCCGCCGCGGGAGCGGAGAAATCGACGATCTCCACCGGCGTGCCGAAGTCCCGGAGCAGCTGCAGCAGCGCTTCAGCTTGGAGCCAGACCGTCGCTGTATTGTCGTTCGGGTGGACGCCGATCCGGCCCGGCGGCGTCAGAAAATCCGCGTCGAGGAAAAACTGCACCTGGTGCGCTGTATCCTGCAGCAGACCTAGGGGCGTGACAGAGCCCGATGTCAGGCCCAGATACGTTTGCAGCTCATCCGCAGAGGCGAAGGTCAGGGGCCTGGTCCCATGGGCGCGGCGAAACTGCTTGAGGTCCACCCGCCGGTCGCCCCGGACAGTAATGAGATAGTAACGCCGCTTTTTATCGTCCCGGACAAAGAGGTTTTTCGCGTCGGCCTCTGGATAGGGCAGCGTCAGCGTGGCGCACTCGGCCATGTTATACACGGCGCTGTGCTCCGTGACCTCAAAGGCCACGCCATGGCTGCGCAGGTAGGTGTAGGTCTCCTGTTTTGTCATGCGGTGGTACCTCTCTTTGCTGGATTGGATGGTCGTAAAATAGAAATAAACATCCCCCGGCCAAGCCGGGGGTTTTTCATATGCGGGCATAGCCCTTG
>CAUBQU010000139.1 GCA_958438185.1 uncultured Oscillospiraceae bacterium | reverse complement strand
CAAGAAATCAGACAAAGAATTTTCGCTCCATCCAGGCGTGCAGCGGGCGGATAAAGCCGCTCAGGACGAAGAAGATCCCCGCCAGGCCGCAGCCGCTGACGACATACAGAGACCAGTGGAACATCGGCGTGCCGAAGGTCAGGTGGGCGAAAAACTCCATCAGCATACTAAAACCGCCGATGGCCAGCAGCGCGCCGCCGGTGATATACAGCCGCCGCCCCCGAACATAGCGAAACAGCGCCGTGCAGCCCGTCAGCAGCAGGGCGGACAGGCAGACAAGAGGGAAGGCGAAGGATAAAAACCAACCGCCGCCCGTCCGACAGCTGATATAGAGCAGATAGCCCCCGATGGCCGCGTGGGCGATGGGGATGAGGACGACGGGATTCGGGTGCCGCAGCCAAAGGGGCAGCACGAGGATGACATACGCCGTGGCGATGCCCAGCATCACATAGCCGGACCAGGCGACCGCGCCGTAATTGCGCAGACAGTAGATCAGGCTGATAAGGGCGGCGATGGCGAATAGGACCGTCAGCACCGCGGCATCGGCAGTCCGGGCGGCGTGATTGCGGACCGGATAGAGCCGGGAGTAGCTGGCAGGGGAGTCCGGCGTCTGGGCGTCGGGCCGCCAGACCGGCGTACCGCACAGGGGGCAGCGGTCCAGACTGTCATCCAACCGGACGCCGCATTTGACACAATACATAAATAAATCACCTCAATCCCCAGCGGTCACCCGCTGGGTTAGAAAAAAGCCTTGTAAAAAAAGCCTCGCAGAGTTTGCGCCGTGCACGGCGAAAATAAAATCAAAATCTGTTTTTCCGGCGGCAAGTGGGTGAGACTCCAAGAGCGCAAGCGCAGCGCAGCGCGATTGGCAAAGTCGAACCCATGCAGCGCATACGTCGGGAAAAAAACTTCTCGGCCCGCAAGTGTGGAATTTTCACGCCAATGGCGTGAAAATTATGCGCGCAGCGAGCTGCAATCCCCTCAAACGAGAGCCCAGCGCAGCGGGTCTCGTTTGAGAGCGTGTCAAAAATTTATTTTTGACACGCTCAAATCTGGTTGCTCTCAATCTTGACCGGGATCCCCAGCTCTACCAGGCGGGAGAAAAAGCGCCGTTCCAGCTCTGGCTCCTGGATATTCCGGATCATATTGATGCATGTCACATCGCCGCAGCTGACGACGGAGCAATTATTGGGGTACGTTGCCTGGACGCCGATGATAAATTCCATCCGCTGGACATAGGGCTGCAGGGCGGCGGGGAGGGTGACGCGGCCAAGGTTCGAGATATTCAGGCAGCCCTTGCGCTCGCCGACCCGGGCGTAGACCAGGCGCATGGCCAGGTTCTTGATGGGCACAGGCATACAGCGCAGGACCATGGAGCGCTGGGGCCTCACATTGGCGCAGATGCGGGCGGCCATGAGCTGGGGCGTCGCCTCTTGGGCGATCTGCAGGGAGAATTGGCGGCAGAGCTCCTCCAGCGTGAAGGACCCCAGGCGGGGGTCGACGCCGGGGTTGAGCGTCAGGGCGAAGTTCCGCAGGGTGCGGCTGCCGAAGAGCTTGCGGAGGTTGACGGGGACGGTGATCTTCACCGGCTTGGGCCGCCGCCGCTCGGCCTGCTGCAGCTCAATGATGACTTGGGCCATGACGGCGGCGAGGAACGCCGTGACCGTCGCGTCATAGCGGTGGGCGGCGTCCAGCAGGTCCCCCGTCGAGACGACGCCGCAGATCAGGTGCAGGAAGCCGTCGGGCTCCGGCGTGCCCCGCAGGCGGTAGGCGTTGGGCTCGGTGCGGCTCAGGGGCTTTGCGCCGGAGCAGCGCTGGAAGCTGTCCTCCAGCTCCTCCGGGGGCGCGGGCTGCCGCCAGTCCAGGACGCCGTCCTCTGGGGGGATGGCGACGTGGTATTTTAACGTGACATAGCGGGCGGTCAAGGTCTTGAGATAGACCATCGCGCCGGTGCCGTCGGTCAGGGCGTGGAAAAATTCCACGGCGATGCGGTTGTGATGGTACAGCACCCGGAAGCAGCAGCGGTGCAGAGCACTGGCGGGCATATGCGTCAGGGGATAGGCGTAGTCCGGCTGCACCCGGGGCGGCTGCTTGGCCTGCTCGAGATAGTACCAGAATACCCCGGTGCACAGGCGCACATACATGGAGCGGAACCGGGGGGCCAGATCGTCCACCGCCTGCTGCAGAATTTCTGGGTCGATGGGCTCCTGCAGGGTGACGGATTGGCGAAAGACATTGATCCAGTCCCGCCGCCGGATGGCGGGGAAGATCAGGGCGGCGTTATCCAGCCGCAGGAAGCTGCGGCTCATTGCGCGATGCGCCGGATAAACGCGGCGGCGGCGTCCAGGTCCGGCTGGGCCTCCTGGAGCTGATAGAGCAGATACGCGTGCCACATCCCCGGGGCGATCGTCAGTGTGCTACGGCACCCGGCGCGCTCCAGCGCGGCGTGAAGCCGGATAGCGTCGTCCCGCAAAATTTCATCGCCGCCGACAAAGAGCAGGCTCTCCGGCAGGCCTGCCAGGTCCCCAAAGAGGGGGGAGACCAGCGGATCGCGCAGGTCGCTGGCGTAGAGCTGCGCATAATGATCAAGCTTCTCTTTGTTTAGGGACGGGTCGTAGGCGGCGTTTTCGGCAAAGGACGCGCCGGAGTCTGTCAGGTCGGCCCAGGGGGAGATGGCGACGAGGCCGCCAGGCAGAGGCAGGCCGTGACGCTTTGCCAGCAGGCACAGGCTGAAAAGCAGGCCGCCCCCCGCGGATTCGCCTGCCAGGACGAGCTTCTCCGGGGCAAAGTGAGCCAGCAGGCGCTGGTAGCAGCAAAGCGCGTCCTGCAGGGCGGCGGGGAAGGGGGCCTCCGGCGCCAGCCGGTAGGCCGGGCAGAGGACGGGCAGGTCCGTCAGCGCCGCCAGCTGGGAGCCAAAGCCCCGGGCATAGCTTGCGCCGCCGCAGCAGTAGCCGCCGCCGTGGAGGTACAAGACCGCGCCCTGGCCGCCCAGCGTCTCCGGCATGGCAAGGCTTGCCGAAAAGCCGGGGAAGGCGACGTTGCTGAAATGCACGCCCCGCTGCTGCAGGATCGCGCCGACCCGCTCCTGGGCTTTGCGCTCCTGCTCAATGGTCTCCTGGGCCAGATGGTCTTGCATCCGGGCCAGCTGGGCGCGGATCACTTTTGCCGGAAATTTCACGTCTTGTGCCTCCTAGAATATCATTGGAATCATTATACACCGTTTTTTGTCGTGGTCAACGAAAAAAACAAAACTTTTTTCTCTGGTAGGTCTGCCTTGACAAGGTGGAGGGCAGATGATAAAATTTGTACAGATTCACGGTTTCGACGAAAACCGCAACAAGAGAAAGGACCAACGATCATGGCTATCAAGAAAAAATTCCCCCACCGGACCGCGACGGTCTATTGCAACGGCGGCTGCCGGGCAAAGAAGAAGATGGACTATCAGGCTGCCAGCTGCGAAGAGGCAATGGCCCTGTGCGAGGGCGGCCCGCTGGAGTGCGCATACGGCTGCCTGGGCTGCGGCACCTGCGTCGCTGCCTGCAAGTTTGACGCGATCCATATCAATGCAAATGGCGTCGCAGAAGTCGACGAGGACAAGTGCATCAACTGCGGTGCGTGCGTCCGGAAGTGCCCCCGGCACATCATCGGCTCCCGCCTGCAGGCCAACAGCATGGTGCCCCTCTGTTCCAACGAGGAAAAGGGCGTCTACGCCAGCAAGAAGTGCTCCGGCGCTTGCATCGGCTGCCATCTGTGCGAGAAGAACTGTCCCGCCGACGCTATCCATGTGATCGACAACCACGCTGTCATCGACGAGGAGAAGTGCCTGGCCTGCGGCCGCTGCGTGACGGTCTGTCCCAAGCACGTCATCGTGGATAAGCTGGGCGTCGTCCTGGCGTAACGTATTTTGCAGCGCGCTGCCGCTTCCTCTGGCTGTTTGGCTGGGGAGCGGCGGCTGCGCTGCAAAATCTTTGTGAAAAATAATTGTTACTTTCCCTCTTGTAATCCTATTAACACTATAGTATAATAGGGTAAAAGGAGGGCGTGCTATGCTAGTTTCAACCAAGGGCCGGTACGCGCTGCGCGTGATGATCGAGCTGGCGGGTCATGACCGGGAGGAGTTTGTTCCCCTGAGCATGATCGCGAAGAAGCAGGATATTTCTGTCAAATATTTGGAGAGTATTATCGTCGTTTTGTCCAAGGCCGGGCTTGTGGACGGGCTGCGGGGCAAGGGCGGCGGCTATCGGCTCAACCGGGCGCCGGGCGAATATTCCGTCGGGCAGATCCTGCGGCTGACGGAAGGGTCGCTGGCGCCGGTGGCGTGCCTGAACTGCGCCCCGAACACCTGCGAGCGGGCCGAGACCTGCAAGACGCTGCCCATGTGGAAAAAGCTGGACCGGCTGATCTGCGACTATCTCGACAGCATCTCCATCGAAGACCTGCACCAAGGCAAAAAACTCCCCGCCGACCCATCCGCGTCGCAGGACCCGGTGTGATTGACAGTAAATGATAACAGAACGACAAAAAACCGCCCCTGGCTTACGCCAAGGGCGGTTTTTCCATCCCCAAAGCCTCATCCCAAAAAGCCTCGCAGAGTTTGCGCCGCGCACGGCGCAAATAGATTCAAAATC
>CAUBQU010000138.1 GCA_958438185.1 uncultured Oscillospiraceae bacterium | reverse complement strand
AAACGGGGAAAATACCATGCGCGGTAAAATCCACCGCGTTTGGCGTATCTTGCCATAATCACCAAAAATATGCGGAAAAAGTGTGGGAAACTTTTATCTGTAAATTCATTTTATCGGTTGATTTTCGAAAAAATGACGGCTATTATTAGAAATATAGATAGCGATATGTTGAAAGGATGAATCAAATCAGCGGCCAGAGACATATCGCTATTTTTATATCTAATGAATATTAGGCGAGGCATTCCGCCAAAATGCGAATTGCCGCCGCCGCAGACGCCCGCAGGCGGAGAAAAGAAAGTTGGTGAACACTTGGTAGAAAAGACCATGGAAGCGATCAAGGCTGCAGAAGCTGCCGCCCAGGCGCTGGCCCAGGACGCGGCCCAGCAGGCCAAAGACATCCGGCAGCAGGCCCAGGCGCAGGCCCAGGAGGAGCGCCGCGCAAAATGCGACGCGGCGCGCCGGGAAGCTGCCGCCGCGCTGGAGGCAGCGCAGCGGGAAGCGGAAACGCAGCTGCAGCAGGCAAAGGCCGCCAACGCGGCAGAAATGGAAACCCTGCGGCAGCAGGCGCGGAGCAAGCAGGATCGTGTGGTCGCGGCGATTTTGGATCAGCTGATCTGATCGGCCGCAGTTTATAGTAACAAATAAAGGAGGTGTGTAGGAATGGCAGTTGTGCAGATGCAGCGTATGAATATCTTCGGCTTGAAGGCCGACCGCAAGCAGATCCTGGAACGGGTCCAGCGGTGGGGCCTGATGGAGGTCGATATCCAGCTGGAGGACGCGCAGTTTTCCTGCTGCGATACGCTGGCCCAGCGGCAGCAGTTTGACCGGCAGATCCGGGCACTGCAGCAGGCGCTGGAACTGCTGGACCGGTATGCACCGGAGAAAAAGGGCCTGGCAGGGATGCTGGGCGGAAAAACGCAGATCACCCAGGCAGAATATGCTGCCATTGTACAGGATCAGGCGGCGGTGATGCGCAAGGCCAATGCGATGCTGGAGGAAGAGAAAAGCATCGCAGCGGACCAGGCGGCCATTGCCAAGCTGGAAGCGCAGCAGGAGAGCCTGACGCCCTGGCTGGGGCTGGACGTCCCCATGAACGCCAAAGGGACGGCCCATGCGGCCTTCTTATGCGGGACGCTGCCCGGCCAATGGGACCAGCAGACCCTGCAGACAGAGCTTGCAACCCTGGCCCCGGAGGTCGACGCTTACGACGCGGAGATCTTATTCCAGGACCGGGACCTGTGCTATCTCAGCTTTGTCGTCCTGCGGGAGCAGGCGCAGCCGCTGGAGCAGGCGCTGCGGGGCATCGGCTTTGCCCGGCCCGCCATCACCTGCGAAAAGACCCCGGCCCAGGCGCGGGAAGATATGGCGCGCCAGGTGCGGGAGCTGGAAGAAAAGATTGCCGCGGCGCAGCAAAGACAGGCCGCCTGCGGCCAGGAGCGCCGCGCGTTCCAGATCGCGGTAGATTATTATAAGACCCGGGCGGATAAATACGCCGTCCTGGGCAAGCTCCCTCAGAGCGCCAATACCTTCCTCATCAGCGGCTACGTGCCCATGCGGGAAGGGCAGGCGTTTGCCAAGAAATTGGAGGCGGATTTCGCCGTCTCAGCGGAGCTGGAAGAACCGGACCCGGATGCGGATGTGCCGGTGCTGCTGAAGAACAACAAATTCGGCGCCATCTGCGAGGGCATCCTGGCTTCCTTCGGGCTGCCGGGCAAGGGGGAGATCGACCCGTCGTTTATCACGGCGTGCTTCTTCGTCTTCCTCTTCGGCCTGATGCTCTCGGATGCGGCCTATGGCCTGATCGTATCCCTGGCCTGCGGCATTTGCCTTTTGAAATTCCCGCGGATGGGCGAGAGCCTGAAAAAGAGCCTGCAGCTGTTTTTCTGGTGCGGCCTGTCCACGATCTTCTGGGGCATTATGTTCGGCGGCTATTTTGGCGACGTTGTGGATGTCGTCTCCCGGACGTTCTTCGGTAAAGAGGTCACAGTCCCGGCAGCCTGGTTTGTCCCGCTGAAGAACCCGACGCGGCTGCTGGTCTACTCCATGCTCTTTGGCCTGATCCACCTGTTCACGGGCCTTGCCCTCAAGGGCTACCTGTATTTGAAGCAGAGAGACATCGCCGGCTTCCTGTTTGACGTCGTCTGCTGGTTCCTGATGCTGATCGGCCTTATTATCATGCTGCTGCCGACGGATCTGTTCTACGGCATCTCCCAGATGGCCTTTGATTTCCCGGCAGGCGTTGTCACGGCTGGAAAGATCATGGCGGCGGTGGGCGCCCTGGGCATCTTGCTCATGTCCGCCCGGGGCAAGAAGAACATCGGCCTGCGCATCGCGCTGGGCGCGTATGATCTTTATAATATCACCGGTTGGCTCAGCGATGTCCTCTCCTATTCCCGCCTGCTGGCCCTGGGCCTGGCGACGGGCGTTATCGCCCAGGTCGTCAACCAGATGGGCAGTATGCTGGGCGGCGGCGTCCTCGGTGCGATCGCGTTTATCGTAATCTTTATCGTCGGGCACCTGCTGAACCTGGGCATCAATCTGCTGGGCGCGTATGTCCACACCTGCCGCCTGCAGTACGTGGAATTCTTCGGCAAATTCTATGAAGGCACGGGCCGTGCCTTTGAACCTTTCAGAAACGACACAAAATACATTGACATTATGGAGGTTAACGAGAAATGAACGGTATTGTTTATGCACTGATCGGCGCTGCTTTGGCAGTTGGTCTGGCGGGCTGCGGCTCTGCCATCGGCGTAGGGATCGCGGGCCAGGCGGCCTCGGGGGTTGTCACGGTCGATCCCAGCAAATTCGCAAAGGTCCTGATCCTGCAGCTGCTGCCCGGTACCCAGGGTATCTACGGCCTGCTCGTCGGCTTTATCACGCTTTCTAAGATCGGCCTGCTGGGCGGCGGTGCAGCCACCCTGGACGCTTCGACCGGTCTTCTGATCCTGGCAGCTTGTCTGCCCATCGCCATTGTCGGCCTCGTCTCCGGCATCCATCAGGGCAAGACGGCAGCTGCCGGTATCGGCATCGTCGCCAAGAAGCCGGAGCAGTTCGGCAAGGCCATGCTGTTCCCGGCCATGGTCGAGACGTACGCGATCCTGGCTCTGCTGATCTCAATCCTGGCTGTCTCTGCGATCAACGTATAAGCAGCCGTTGGGAGTGAAACGCTTATGAGTGGATTGGAAAAAATCATAGGGCAGATCGACGCGCAGGCGAAGGCCGATGCGGCGGAGCTGCTGCGCTGCGCCCAGGCAGATGCGGAGGAGCTCCGCAGCCAGGCGCAGGCCAGCTGCCAAGCGGAGTTGGCGCAGATCCAGGAAAGATCCACCCGGGATATCGCGGCCTGCCGCGCCCGCGCCGCTTCGGCGGTGGAGCAGCAGCGGCGCATGGCGCTACTGCAGACCAAGCAGGAGATCATCGGGCAGATGCTGCAAAGCGCGCTGCATACGCTGCAGGCGGAACCGGCGGACGCATATTTTACCGCGGTCGAGAAGCTGGTGGGGCGTTTTGCCCGGCCACAGGCAGGGCAGATTGTCTTTTCCCAACAGGATCTGGATCGAATGCCCCAGGATTTTGCCGCGCGGCTGAATGCCATCGCCCAGGAAAAGGGCGGCGCGCTGACCCTCGCCCCGGCAGGGCAGGTCGTTGGCGGCGGCTTTGTCCTCGTCTACGGCGGCATTGAAGAAAACTGCACGTTCCCGGCGCTGTTTGAAGCCCGGAAAGAGGAATTGCAGGACCTGGTGCATAAGCAGCTGTTCGCATAAGGGCGACAGGAAAGGAGTTTTCCATGTCTGATACAACATATACCTATGCGGTGGCGCAGATCCGGGCCCTGGAACTGAGTTTACTGAGCGCGGCGGATATCGAGCAGCTGGTGGCCTGCAAGAGCCAGGCCCAGTGCCTGCAGCTTCTGGCAGAAAAGGGCTGGGGCGGCAGCGAGATCCCCCAGGAGCCGGAGGCCATTTTGCAGGCCGAACGGCAAAAGGCGTGGCAGACGGTACGGGAGCTCGTCAAGGACGACGCGGCGGTGCTGGATGTGCTGTCCTACCCGGACCTGTTTCATAACCTCAAGGCAGCGATCAAGCAGGCTTGCACGAAGGAATCAGTGCCGGAGATCTATATCGCCGATTGCGCGATCTCCGGCGAGACGATGCAGCAGTGGCTGAGCGAGAAGGACTACGACGCCTTCCCGGAAAATATGCGCGCTGCCGCCCGGGAGGCCTTTGAGGCCCTCCTGCACACCGGCGATGGCCAGCTGTGCGATGTGATTGTCGACCGGGCTGCCCTCCTGGCAATCCGCCAGGCAGGCCAGGCGGCGTCGGAACCGATCCTGCGGGATTACGCCGAGTCGACCGTCGCGGTCGCGGATATTCGCATTGCGGCCCGGGGCATGAAGACCGGGAAAAACCAGGAATTTCTGCTGCGGGCGCTGGCCCCGTGCGACGCCTTTGTGCCGGAGAATCTGGCCGCGGCGGCCCTGCGGGGGATGCAGCCCCTGTGCGATTATCTGGAGAGCGCAGGCTACGGCGAGGCCGGGCAGGCGCTGCGGGAGTCCCCGGCGGCATTTGAGCGCTGGTGCGATAACCGCATCATCGAGACCATTGAGCCGCAAAAACGAAATTCCTTTACCGCCGGCCC
>CAUBQU010000137.1 GCA_958438185.1 uncultured Oscillospiraceae bacterium | reverse complement strand
GCCCTGGGCGCTGGAAAGCGTCAACGCCAGGTCACCGGTGGAGCTGCTCTGGTGGAGCCATGCCTGGATAAGCGGCGTGCCCCAGAGGCACAGCACCAGCAGGCTGGCGGCCAGCAGAAGGCCGCCCAGCAGCAGCTTATAACGGAAGGTCTGGCGGACGCCGTCTGGGTTGCCGCTGCCGTGAAACTGGCTGGTAAAAATACCGGCCCCGGCGCAGGCACCAAAGAGGGTGACATTAAAAACGAACAGCAGCTGGTTGATGATCGCAACGCCGGACATCTCTTCCGTACCCAGCTGGCCGATCATAATATTATCCAGCAGTGCGACAAAGTTTGTGATGGCATTTTGCACCATGATCGGTACGGCGATGCCGAGGACAAAGAGAAAGAACTTGCGGTCCCAAAGTTTCTTCAAAAAAATCGCTCCTTATGCAGACTATTTTTTAGTATAGCATAAAACAGTAGAAACGTCCACGAATTTCTGCTTTTCGCGGAAAAATCCGTGCATTTTATGCGGGAATATGATAAAATGGCCCTGCGCGCCTACCGAATTGGCGCAAACGGAGAGACAAAGGAGCGAGAGCACTTGGAGATCACAAAGACCCTGGCGGCTGAGCTGCGCCAGCCGGAAGCTTACATACAAAACGTCATTGACCTGCTCGACGCGGGCAATACCATCCCCTTTATTGCCCGCTACCGGAAGGAGCAGCACGGCGGGATGGACGACACGTCGCTGCGGCAGCTTGCCGAGCGGCTGCAATATCTGCGCCATCTGGCGCAGCGCCGGGAGGAAGTCAAAAAAGCAGTGGCCGAGCAGGAAAAGCTGACGGCGGAGCTGGACGCTGCCGTGACGCTGGCGGAGATCGAGGATCTCTACCGCCCCTACCGGCCCAAGCGCCGGACCCGGGCGACGGCTGCCCGGGAGAAGGGCTTGGCGCCGCTTGCTGCGCAGCTGCTGCAGCAGAATTTGCAGGACCCGGCGCCGGAGGTCCTGGCGGCCGCGTACTGTGACGCGGAAAAAGGCGTCGAGACGCCGGGCGACGCCCTGGCTGGGGCCAGCGATATCCTCGCCGAGCAGCTGACGGATGACGCGGCGCTGCGCAAGCAGCTGCGGACCTATCTGCTCCACCATGGCACGTTGGAAGCCCGGCAGGCCCAGGAAGGGGATTCGGTCTACCGGCTCTATTACGAATTTTCCCAGCCGCTGCAAAAGCTGGCGGGGCATCAGGTCCTGGCGCTGAACCGGGGCGAACGGGAAGGCTGGCTGAAGGTGAACGTCCGCTGCGATGAAGCAGGGGCGCTGATCTTACTCCGGCGGCATGTGATCCGGCCTGGCAGCCGGGCCATGGTATTTTTGCAGGGCGTCTGCCAGGACGCCTATACCCGTCTGCTGCAGCCGAGCCTGGAGCGGGAGCTCCGTGCCAGCCTGACAGAGCAGGCCAACACCGGCGCGATCCATAATTTTGCCCTGAACCTGCGGCCGCTTTTGCTGCAGCCGCCGGTGAAGGACCAGGTCACCATGGGCCTGGACCCGGGGTATCGCAATGGCTGCAAGGTCGCTGTCGTGGATGAGACGGGTAAGGTGCTGGATACGGCGGTGGTCTATCCGACGTTCTCCCAGGCCAAGCGGGAGGCGGCCATTACGGCGCTGGGCGCGCTCATCCGCCGCCACGGTGTGCAGTGCATCGCCATCGGCAACGGCACGGCTTCCCGGGAAACGGAGGAGATGACGGCGGAGCTGATTGCCCGCTATCCCGGCCCGGCCTATATGGTCGTCAGCGAGGCGGGGGCTTCGGTCTATTCGGCATCCAAGCTGGCAGCGGAGGAGTTTCCCCAGTTTGATGTGAATCTGCGTTCTGCTGTCTCCATCGCCCGTCGGCTGCAGGACCCGCTGGCAGAGCTGGTCAAGATCGACCCTCGGGCCATCGGCGTCGGGCAGTATCAGCATGATCTGCCGCAGAAGGAGCTAAGTCAGGCGCTGGAAGGCGTGGTGGAGGACTGCGTCAACGCCGTGGGCGTGGACCTCAATACGGCCTCTGCGCCGCTGCTGCAGCAGGTGTCCGGCCTGACGGCGGCGACGGCGAAGAATATCGTGGCCTACCGGGAGGAAAACGGCGCGTTTACCAGCCGGGCGCAGCTGAAAAAGGTCCCGAAGCTGGGGCCAAAGGCGTTTACCCAGTGTGCCGGCTTCCTGCGCATTCCCGGCGGACGGCAGATCCTGGATGCCACCGGTGTGCACCCGGAGTCATACGCGGCGGTGCAGGACCTGCTGACGCGCTGCGGCTACAGCCTACAGGACGTGGCGGACCGCAAACTGGCTGGACTGCCGGACGCTGTCCGGCAACTGGGGGAGGAAGATCTGGCGGCGCAATGCGGCATCGGCGTGCCGACGCTGCGGGATATCGTCCAGGAGCTCTGCAAGCCGGGGCGCGACCCGCGGCAGGCGCTGCCCGCACCGCAGCTGCGCAAGGATGTGCTGGCGATCAAGGACCTGCAGCCCGGCATGCTCCTGACGGGAACGGTCCGCAATGTCATCGACTTCGGTGCCTTCGTCGATATCGGCGTGCATCAGGATGGGCTGGTGCATATCTCGCAGGTGTCGGACCGGTATATCCGCCACCCCGGCGAGCTGCTCCACCCCGGCGATGTCGTCCGGGTCATGGTTTTGGAGGTCGATATTCCCCGCAAGCGCATCAGCCTGACCATGAAGGGCTTGCCAAAGGAAAGCATATAATGCAAAAATTCCCTGCCGCAGCGCTTGCGGCAGGGAATTTTTGCATGGCGTTATTTCGTCAGATGCGCGTCGACATAGTCAAAGCCGAGGCGCTGCACGGTATTGGCAAAGCGTTCGCCGGGCTTGCCTTCTGTGCGGAAGAGATCAATGGCGCGGGCGATGACGTCCATCACCTCGTCCTCCGAGGTGAAGATCTTCGACAGGGGCTGGCCGTCGGCGGTTTTCTTGCCCCAGTGGCCGCCGATATAGATCCGGTAGCCGTGGCGGTATTCCGTAAAGACGCCAAAGGGACACTTGCCGTCACAGCGGCCGCAGTGATTGCAGAGATCTTCGTCGACATAGATCTTGCCGTCCACGACCTGGGGAACATGGATGGGACATGCTTCCATGATCTTGCACTTTTTGCAGCCGTGGCACTTGGAAAGATCCGGGACAGGGACCTTCTGCCCGACGATGCCCAAGTCGTTCAGATTCGGCTTGATGCAGTTGTTGGGGCAGCCGCCGACGCCGATCTTGAACTTGTGGGGCAGGGGAGTGTCGTGGTAGCCCAGGTAAAAGCGCTCGTGGATCTTCTGGCTCAGATCGTAGGTGTCGATCAGGCCGTACTGGCAGGTCGTGCCCTTGCAGGAGACGACGGGGCGGACCAGTGGGCCAGTGCCGCCGGTCGTGATGCCGTGGGCGGCCAAGAAGTCGATGAGCGGCTGGATGTTTTCATATTTGACGCCCTGGATCTCAAAGGTCAGCCGGGTCGTCAGCGCGACGGTGCCGGAGCCAAATCTGTCCGCTGCGTCGGCGATGATCCGGTGCTGCTCCGTGCTGATCCGGCCGTTGCCGGTGATGGTGCGGACATTGAAGACGTCCGGATAGCGCTTATCCCGCAGGCAGCCTAGGAGCTTGACGCGCTTGATCTCCTCCGGGGAGATCTGCGTTGCGGTGCTGGTTTCTTTCTTCATAGGATCGGCCTCCTTGTGGCGGTAGAGGGGCGGCGGGCTGCAGCTGCAGGCCCGCCTTTTCTTTGTATACAATTTTTCGGGGCGCGCTGCGCCCGCTTGTTTATAATGATTATAGCACGCGGCTCGATGGAAATCAACTTGGGGCGCCTTACTGCAGGTATTGGCGTTCCAACCGGCGGACCATCTGGGTGTAGAGCTGCTTGCAGCGGACCGGGTCGCCAGCCTGCAGGGCGGCGTAGCAGGGGGAGAGGTAGTCCCGCCGCAGCGCGGCGTAGCGGGCCGGGGCGTCGTCCGCATATTGCAGATGCAGGACGATGGCCGGGGCAATCTCGTAATATTCCTCGATCAGCGCGGGTCCGTCGGGCTGCTGGGAGAGCCAGCCGTCACGGAAGCGGCGGAAGGCGGTCAGCTCGGCGCAGTCGTCGGGCTTGCCTTCAGCCTCGCAGACTGCCGTCGTGATAAAGCACAGCCAGCGCTTGCGGAAGCCGCTGACAAGGTCGTCATAGCTGGCCAGTGTAAAGGGCGACTTGGGGTAGCGCGCCATCCAGAGTGTGTGCAGGCGCTTGGCAAAGGGGCGGGAGATTGTCCAATTCCCCCGGCTGAGCATCGGGACTAGGAACAGGGCAATGGTGAATTTTGCGTTGTCGACGATGCGGGCCTGCCGTGTGGGGTTGCTCCAGCCCTTTTGGGTGGCAAACCAGTCGTTCAGCTGCTGCATCAGGTCCTCTGCGCCCAGCTCGGCCCATTCGGCCCGGCGGTCCGGCTCAATGCGGGCGCACTGGTCTAAGTGGTCAAAGGCGGGACGGCAGGCGTCCAGATATGCGTCAGAGTATTTGGAAAACTCAGAGCGGGTGACTTTCTTAAAGCTGTCTGGGAAATTGGTCACGCAGGCCAGGACCAGGTCAGAAAAGGCGGCAAACTCCTCCGCTGCGTCACCTTCGACGGCGGGCATGGGGGCGGGGGCATCTGCCAGCAGCTGCGCTTGGGTCAGCTTTGTCGCGCAGTACATGCAGGCGAAG
>CAUBQU010000136.1 GCA_958438185.1 uncultured Oscillospiraceae bacterium | reverse complement strand
TGACCTTGTCTATATCCTGGCGGCGGTGACGGTCCTCTTTACGCTGCTTATCCGGCTGGTGACGGTCTCCGGCCCATCTATGACGTCGACACTGCTGGACCGGGACTATGTCGCCGTGCTCTCCAATGTGCTGTACCGGGATGCGAAAAATGGGGATATCGTCGTGGCCAAGGTCCCGGGATTTCAGGATGAGCCCATCGTCAAGCGGGTCATCGCGACCCAGGGGCAGACGGTGGACATCACCTATGACGCCACCGGTGTCGGCACAGTGATCGTCGATGGGCAGGCGCTGGAAGAACCGTATATCAATGAACCGATGCTGGAGCCGGGCTATGCCACGATCAGCTTCCCGCTGACGGTCCCGGAGGGCTGCGTCTTTGTGATGGGCGATAACCGGAACCACTCCGCCGACAGCCGCTATACCCAGATCGGCGTCTTTAATACAAAGTATATTTTGGGAAAGGTCCTGCTGGTCGTCTGGCCCGGCCGAGAGAACAGCTGGCAAAAACGGGACCTTTCCAGACTTGGAGCCGTATCATAATGGAACAGCAAATCAATATTCAGTGGTACCCTGGCCACATGACAAAAACCCGGCGGATGATGGAGGCCGACCTGAAGCTGGTGGACGCCGTCTGCGAGATGATCGACGCGCGCATCCCCTATTCCAGCCGGAATCCGGATATCGCCGCCATTTGTGGCCAAAAGCCCCGGATGGTCATTTTAAACCGGACAGACCTGGCGGATCCGGAGATGACCCGCCGGTGGGCGGACTATTTCCGCAGCCAGGGCCTGACCGTCGTGGCGACGGATTGCAAGTCCAAAAAGGGGCTGGCGAATTTCGTCCCGGCGGTGCGGCGGCTGCTTTCGGAGAAGCTGGAGCGCTATGCTGCCAAGGGGCAGACGGGTAGGCCGCTGAAGATCATGATCGTCGGCATCCCCAATGTCGGCAAATCGACCCTCATCAACCAGCTCTCCGGGCGCAAGGGCGCCAAGGCGGAGAACCGCCCCGGCGTCACCCGGGGCAAGCAGTGGGTCAATATGGACGGCAATCTGCTGCTGCTCGATACGCCGGGCATCCTCTGGCCCAAGTTTGAGGACCCGGAGGTGGGCATTCGCCTGGCCTATACCGGGGCGGTCAAGGACCAGGTCTTTGACGTGGAGGAGCTGGCGTGCCATTTGATCAAATGCCTGTGGGATCGCTACCCCGCCGCGGTGCAGGGCCGTTATAAAATTGAAATGCCGCCGGAGGCCCAGGGATGGGAGCTCTTGGAGGCGGCGGCCCGGAAGCGGGGCTTCCTGCTTGCCCGGGGCGAACTGAACACAGAGCGGATGGCCCATGTGCTGCTGGAGGAATACCGCAGCTGCAAGTTGGGCCGGTTCACATTTGAGGGGCCGGAGATTTATACACAGGAGTGACCTATGGAACTGGATTTATGGAGCATCGAGCGGGCGCATTACGCCCAGGGCTGCAAGGTGATCTGCGGCGTGGATGAAGCCGGGCGCGGGCCGTTGGCCGGGCCGGTGTGCGCCGCGGCGGTGATCCTGCCCCCGGAATTGGAGATCCCGGGGCTGAACGACTCCAAAAAGCTGTCCGACGCCAAGCGCCGGGCGCTGTTTGACGTGATCACAGAGCAGGCGGTGGCCTATGGCATCTGCATGGTGGACGAAAAGCGCATTGACGAGATCAATATCCTGCAGGCGACCTTCGAGGCGATGCAGGGGGCGCTGGATCAGCTCGCGGTCCGGCCAGAGCTGGCGCTGATTGACGGCAACCGGGCGCGGGACTTCGGCCTGCCGGTCGAGACGATCATTGGCGGTGACGGCAAGAGTGCCAATATCGCGGGGGCGTCCATCCTGGCTAAGGTCACCCGGGACCGGTATATGGAGCAGCAGGCGGCGGTCTATCCCCAGTACGGCTTTGAGACCCACAAGGGCTATGGCACAAAACGCCATTATGCGGCTCTGACTGCCTACGGCCCGTGCCCGCTGCACCGGCAGAGCTTTTTGAAGAAATTCTATGAAGGAAAGTAATCTGCTGGGCCACTGGGGCGAGGCGACGGCGGCGGCCTATTTGCGGCGGCGGGGCTATGAGATCCTGGCCTGCAATTTCCGCAGCCGCTTTGGCGAGATCGACCTGATCGCCCAGAAGAAAAACTATGTTGTCTTCTGCGAGGTGAAAACGCGGAAGGATGCGTCGTTTGCCCAGGCGCTGGAATTTGTGGACCGGCGCAAGCAGCGGCGTCTGCGGGATACAGCGGCCATCTGGCTTGCGCAAAACGACGGGCCGTGGCTCTCCCGCTTTGATGTGATCGAGGTCTACGCGCCGGAGGGTGTGCAGACGAGAAGACCGAAAATCAGGCAGATCGAGGATGCGTTTGAATGAAAGCTTTTCCTGTTTTTGACGCCCACTGTGATACGGCGCTGGAGCTCTGGGAGCGCCAGGCATCGCTGCGGCAGAACAGCGGCCAGTGGGACCTTGCCCGGGCGGCGCAGCTGCCGGGGTGGGCGCAGTTTTTCGCCTTTTGCCCCATCTGTTCGCCCTTTGCGGCGGCGCTGGGGGCGGAGACGGTGCTGGAGCGGGCCTATGCCCAATTTTTGCAGCAGCTGGAAGCGTGCCAATTGCCGGTGTGCCGGGATGTGGCGGAGGTCGAGCGGCAAATGCCTACCGGGGCGGTGCTCCTGAGCCTGGAGGGCGCGGAGGGCATCGGGTGCGACCCGGGCCGTCTGGAATCGCTGCGGCTGCAGGGCTTTGCCATGACGGGTCTGACCTGGAATTATGAAAACGCCCTGGCAGGCTCCCATGTGACGGGCCAGGGGTTGAGCGCCCGGGGCGCGGATTATGTCCGTGCGGCGCAGCAGCTGGGGATGCTTGTGGATGTGAGCCATGTCTCGGACGAGGCGTTCTGGCAGGTGTGCCGGATGACCCAGGGGCCGATCCTGGCCAGCCACTCCAATAGCCGCGCCGTCTGCCCGGAGAGCCGGAATGTCACGGACGGCATGTACGCCGCCATCTGTGAGACGGGCGGCGTCGTGGGGCTCAATCTCTATACGGAATTTTTGGGCCGGGGGCAGGTGGACTTTGAAACGGTCTGGCAGCATCTGGACCACTTCCTGCAGCAGGCGGGCGATGACCGCCATGTGGCGCTGGGCGCGGACCTGGACGGCTGCGACAGCCTGCCGGCCGGGTTTACCGGTGTGGCGTCCTACCCGGCGCTGGCGGAATATCTCGCCGCCCATGGCCTGGGGGAGGAGACGCTGCGGCGGCTCTATTTTGAAAATTTAATGGGGGTTTACCGGAAATGTATCAAGTAGAAAAGATCAAGGTGCAGTCGTTGCACCATAAGACACATGTGGCCGAGCTGTGGCATGGGCAGGCGGGCGCATGGGAGCAGATGTCGCCCTCTGAGTTGGCGGAGATCTTTCCAGCAGTCAAGCGGGAGGTTGCCCAGCTGGAGCTTCACGCGGCCGAGATACCGCTGAATTTTGCGATGCCGGCGGCGGAGCTTGTCTGGCCCGCGGCGGCGCTGCTTGCCTGGAAGGGCGGTATGCCGCTGCACCTGGCCATCTGCGCCGGGGCACCGGAGGACCCCTGCGCTAAGTTTCTGCGCACGGGCCGCCTGCCGGGCGGGCTTTCGGACCGCACACGGGAAGCGGCGGGGGAGATCCTGGAGATCGTCGGCGCGCCCGAACAAGCGTCGCTGGCCCGGCAGGGCGAGGCAGTCTGCCTGGCGCCGGAGGAGCTGGCCCGGCTGACGCAGATGATCGGCGTAGATGCCGTGACCGAGGCCAGAGGGGAGAATTATGTCCGCAAGATCTATGAGATGACGGAATACGTCCTCCACCCGGAAACAGGGCGGCTTTACACCGGCCTGCAGGACTACCGGGTCATGTGGGCCGAGAGCACGCCCAGCGTGATCCTGGCGCTGCAGGACCCGCTGGAAGCGGCAGACCGGGTCTGCGCGCTGCTGGGCCTGCCGGATGCAGCAGCGCTGCAAGCGGCGCAGGCGGGCGGCAGGAAGCGCTTTGTCGAGTATTAAAAAAGCAAGGGAGCTGGGGTATGGCACTGTATGCGATCGGGGACCTGCATCTGTCTCTGGGGACGGATAAGCCGATGGATGTCTTTGGCGGCGTCTGGAAGAATTATCTGCAAAAGCTGGAGCGCGGCCTTTCCTGCATCGGCCCGGCGGATACGACAGTCCTGCTGGGCGATATCAGCTGGGCGATGAATCTGGAAGCGGCTGCGGCGGATTTTGCGTATCTTGCCAGCATCCCAGGTCGGAAGATCATCCTCAAGGGCAACCACGATTACTGGTGGGTCACCGCGGCGAAATTCCAGCGCTTTTGTCAGGAGCACGGCTTCGCGGATCTGTACCTGCTCAATAACAACGCCTATTTTTACGGCGAGATCGCCCTGTGCGGTACCCGGGGCTGGTTTTTTGAGGAGGAGCGCCACGGCGGGCAGCACGACGCCAAGATCCTGAACCGGGAGCTGATGCGGCTGGAGGCGTCGCTGCAGGCGGCGGGGGAGCGGGAGAAGTACTGCTTCCTGCACTATCCGCCCCGCTACCGGGGCTATACCTGCCCGGAGATCCTGGCGCTGCTGGAAAAATACCAGGTCACCCGGTGCTATTACGGCCATCTGCATGGAGACAGCCACAAGCTGGCCATCGAGGGCATGGCAAATGGCACAGATTTTCACCTGGTTTCCGCGGAT
>CAUBQU010000135.1 GCA_958438185.1 uncultured Oscillospiraceae bacterium | reverse complement strand
CCCAACTTGCAGGGCGAGAAGTATTTTCCCCGACGTATGCGCTGCATGGGTTCGATTTCACCAATCGCGCTGCGCGCTCTTGGAGTCTCACCCACTTGCCGCCGGAGAAAATGATTCTGACTTTATTTGCGCCGTGCGCGGCGCAAACTCTGCATGGCGCTTCCGTTTTTATGACGGTTACGACCTTTGCTGGCGCGAAAACAAGCTGACCCTGCCTGCGGAATGGACGGTCGTTTCTTATGACCCGACTGGCGGCGGGACGGGGGACTATTTCACGGTGGCGAAGTGAGCGCGGGAGGAAAGGGGGGCGTGGCCGATGAAGAAATTCCGCCGTATCTTGGGGCGCTGTGCGTTGGGGGCGTTTTTGCTGGCGGCGGTCTATAGCATCCTGGTGGCGGCGGGAGTCCTGTTTCCTGCGCCGCCGGTGGTGCCGGCGGGGCCGATGTTTGTGCCGGAGCTGAGCCAGGAGCAGGAGGAACGCTTTGCAGAGCAGAAGAAGCGCTATGGTACGCTCTTTCTGACCGTCAGCAGCGCCAAGCCGTTCACGGTGACGAACCACGCGGGAGATACGGTGCGAGTCGCCCCCCGGGGCGACGTGACCGGCGATTTGAAGGTATATCAGGCAAAACGATACGAGCCGCCGCTGGATGGAAGGATTTATACTGTGGCGGTCGAGGTCTGCGGCAGCGAGGAGATCATCGTGGATCTGGAGCGGCAGCAGGGCTGGATTAAATGGACTTGGGAAGGGGGTGGCGGAGAAGGGGAGCTATCATGCCGCGTGAACGGCCCGGCAATGGAACGCGTGCGCATATACCCGGACCGGCGGCTGCAGATCGCCGATACCCACCGGCGGGGCCGGGATTATACTGTAAGTTTTACCAATCGTTACCGGATGTATAACATGGGCGTGAGATGTGTGGCCCGCATTCGCGGGCAGCAGCAGCTCGCCTTCCCCCGCTGGGGTACCGTCTTGCTGGAGGGGGAGACGGCGGAGTGGCAGCTGATTTATGTGGATTCGCCGCTGGAATACCCGGAGGAATGGACGGTACCGACGCCAAAGGCGAAGATAAGTGTTGACCCCTGGTGGACCAACGGCGCTTACTTCCGGGTCACAGAAGGCACATGAGATCGCAGCCGGTGCTTGGCAGCGCATCAGAAGGGAGGGTCACCATGAAAAGACTTCTACGCTGGCTGGGTTATGGCCTGCTGCTGGCGAGTGTGCTGGTGGGGGTGTGCTGTATTTTCCTGTCCTCCAGGCTGGCGCAGCAGGTGTTTCCCATGGCGGCGTCTGGGAAAATGGCTGCGCCGGAGATGACCCAGGCGCAGCGCGACGCGGCGGCGGGTTATGACCGGGTGCAGCTGACGCTGCAATGCAGGCGCGGCGTGACGATCACAAATGCCGAAGGCGCGTCGCTGCAGATCGACCCTGCGGGGGAAATCACCGGCCAGATCGGCGTCTGGCGCGCGATACGCAGTGCGGACCCAGACGAGCGGACGTATACGATCGAGCTGGAGCTTTGCGGCAGCGCGTCTTTCACGGTCGACTTCCATGGCCAGCGGGGCGCGCTCTCCACCCAATGGGACAGGGGCGGCGAGGGAACGACGCTCTGGTGCGACGTCTCCGGCGGCGCGATGGATGCGCTCACCCTGTATGCAGACCGGCGGCTCCAGATCATGGACAGCCATCTGTTGGGCAGAACCTATACCGTGGAGACAGAGCACAACGATGGAACCTTTCCCGCCAGCATGGGTTGCCAGGGGCGCATCCGGGGGAGCCAGCAATTTGCATTCCCGGCACGGAATCAAATCCAATTGGAGGGCGAGACGGCAAAGTGGACGCTGATCTATGACGAAGCGCCCGTGGATCACACGGAATCCGTGACCGTCCCGACGCCACGGGCGCGCATCACGGCCCTTGCACCGGCGGCAGAGGACTATTTCACCGTCGAAGCCGTGCCGTGACAGGTTGGGGGCAAAGGCGGTACCTGCAATCATAAAATAAAGACAGCGCTGCAATGGGTTTTCCATTGCAGCGCTGTGTTGCTGTGTGTGATTTTTGTTAGAATGCTTACGCCTCGCCGGGCATTTTCCAGGCGTGGTGATCGGTGTGCAGCAGGTGATGGGAGCGTTCGCCCAGGGGCTTTTCCAGGTACTCCCGGTACAGGGCCTGCACGTCGGGATTCTCGTGGGAGAAGCGGATGGGCGCGTTGGCGTCCAGCTCCCAGAGGACATTGCCGCGGCTCTCGGCCAGCTCCACGCCGTCGTGGATCGGCTGGCCGCCGCCACCGGCGCAGCCGCCGGGGCAGGCCATGACCTCGACAAAGTCATACTGCTTTTCGCCGCTCTCCAGCGCCTGCATCAGCTTGCGGGTATTGCCCAGCCCACTGACGACGGCAACGCGGATCGTGCCGGTGCCGGGGATATTGAAGATGGCTTCCTTCCAGGGCTGGCTGCCGCGCACCGCCGTGAAGGCGTCCGCCGGGGGATTCGCGCCGGTCAGCAGGAAATAGGCGCTGCGCAGGGCCGCGTCCATAACGCCGCCGGTGGCGCCGAAGATAACGGCTGCGCCGGTGCCGGTGCCCAGGGGGCTGTCAAACTCGGACTCGTCCAGATAGGCCGGGGTGATGTGCTCGCTGCGCATCATGCGCGTCAGCTCCCGGGTCGTCAGGACGATGTCGACATCCGGGTCACCACAGGCGTCATTCATGTTGGGAATTGCACATTCGCTCTTTTTGGAAATGCAGGGCATGATGGAGACGACGAAGATCTTGTGCGGGTCGACCCCCAGCTTCTGGGCAAAGTAGCTCTTGGCCACCGCGCCGAACATCTGCTGGGGCGACTTTGCAGTGGACAGGCAGTCCACATACTGCGGGAATTGGGTCTTGACAAAGCGGACCCAGCCGGGGCAGCAGGAGGTGAACATGGGCCACTTGTGCTCGCTTGCGTGGGTGAAGCGCTCAATAAACTCGCTGCCCTCCTCCATGATCGTCAGGTCGGCGGTGAAGTTGGTGTCGAAGACATAGTCGAAGCCGATCTGCCGCAGGGCAGAGACCATCCGCTTGACCGTCGCAAACTGGGGGCTAAGGTTGAACGCCTCGGCCCAGGCGGCGCGGACAGCCGGTGCGATCTGTACGACGGTGATCCGGTCCGGGTCCTTCAACGCGTCGAAGACGGGGGTCGTGTCGTCCCGCTCGACGAGGCCGGCAGTGGGACAGTGGGTGATGCACTGGCCGCAGTAGGTGCACTCCGTCTCGGTGATGCGGCGGTTGCGGGAGACGTCGATGGTCGTACGGGAGCCGGTCCCGGCGATGTCCCAGATGTGCATATCCTGGATGCGGTCGCAGACCTGGACGCAGCGCATACACTTGATGCACTTGTTTTCGTCCCGGATCAGGGGGGCGTCGTAGCCCCAGCTGCTGCGGCGCAGCTTTGTCTCGTAGGGGGTGTATACCAGGTTGTGGTCGTTGGCCAGCTTCTGCAGGGTGCAGTTGCCGCTGCGGACGCACAGGGCGCAGCGGGCGTCGTGCTGGGAGAGGATGAGCCGCAGGTTCGTCCGCCGGGCGGAGCGGACCTTCGGGCTGTTGGTGTAGACGACCATGCCGTCGCGCACCAGGTTTTCGCACGCCGGGACGAGCCGGACGTTGCCGACGATCTCGACAGCGCAGATGCGGCACGCGCCGATCTCGTTGATGTCTTTGAGATAGCAGAGGGTGGGGATCTCAATTTTCGCCATCCGGGCGGCTTCCAGGATCGTCGTATTCTCCGGGACCTGGATCATTTTGTTGTCAATCGTTACCGTTACCATGCTCTGTTTCGACCTCCTCTGAAGTTACCGTAGCCAAAGTGGTCGCAACGCAGGCAGCGGCTGGTCTCCTGCATCGCCTGTTCCTTGGTCATGCCGCATTCAATGCAAACAAAGTCGTGCTTGCGCTCGCTGGCCTCCCGCTCGGCGGAGGAGACTCTGCCATGGGGCGGCTTGTTGTTGAAGCGGGGGTTGGGGATCTCGACGTCCGTGGTGATCTCGTGGTGGAAGCCGAGGTATTCGTCAATATTCGCGGCCGCGACCTTACCGGCGGCAATGGCGCGGATGGCGCTGGCGGGGCCGGTGACACAGTCGCCCCCGGCGAAGACGTTGCTGTTTTCGTCCAGCTGGCTGCTGTCCTGCGCGGCGATGCGGCCCCGGGTGATCTTGACGCCGCTCTGGTCAAAGGCGTCGGACTCGATGCCCTGGCCGATGGCGACAATGATCATATCCGCCTCGATGCGGCGCTCCGGCAGCGATGCGGCGGAGATCTTCGGCTTGCCCCGCTCGTCCATTCGGCCCAGCATCTGCGGCTGGGTCCACAGGGCGACGGCGTTGCCGTTTTCGTCGGCCTCGATGCGGATCGGGGCTTGCAGCGTCAGCAGCTCCGCGCCCTCGGCGACGGCGCCCTGGACTTCCTCCTCCTGGGCCGTCATATCCTCGGCCCGGCGGCGATAGACGCAGCTGACCTGCTTGGCGCCCAGGCGGATGGACGAACGCGTGACGTCCATGGCGACGTTGCCGCCGCCGATGACGACGACAGATTTGCCGGTGAAATCGGGCATATCGTCATCGCCGATGCGGCGCAACATTTCGACGGCGGACATGACATTGTGGCTGTCCTCCCCGGGGATGCCGGTTTTCTTGTCGGTATGTGCGCCGATGGAGATGTACAGGCAGTCATACTGCTTTTTG
>CAUBQU010000134.1 GCA_958438185.1 uncultured Oscillospiraceae bacterium | reverse complement strand
TTAAGGCGAAGCTGCTGAAGGTGCTGGTGAAGCTTTTGCTGCTGCCGGTGGTCGCCTCCATCAGCTATGAATTTAACCGCTTTGTCGGCCGGCATGACAATGCCGTGACAAGGGCGCTGTCCTACCCCGGTATGGCGCTGCAGAACTTTACAACGAACGAACCCGACGATTCCATGATCGAGGTCGCCATCCGGGCGCTGGAGCTGGTATTGCCGGAACAGGAGGGCGATGACCGATGGTAGAGCACCGCTACAGCGATCTTTTCCTCTCCGCCCGGGAGGCCCTGCGCCCGACCCAGGGCGAAAATGCCGCCAACTGCGCCCGGGAGCTGCTGGCTGCCGCGGCGGGCAAGACGACGGCGGAGATCATCGCCAGCCGGGATATTTACGCCCCGGTGGATGTCGCCGAAGCGCTGTCGGGTATGCTGGCCCGGATGCAGCGCGATGAGCCGCTGGCCTATGTCCTGGGCGAGTGGGACTTTGCCGGGATGACCTTGGAGGTCACGCCGGAGGTCCTCATCCCCCGGGATGACACGATGGCGGTGACGGAGCTGGCTCTGGCCTGTGCCGGGCAGCTGCCGGATCATCCCCGCATTTTGGACCTGTGCGCAGGCTCCGGCTGCATCGGCCTGGCCATCGCCCAGCGCATTCCGGACGCCCATGTGATCCTGGGGGATATCTCCCCCGGCGCGCTGCGGGTGGCCCGGAAAAATATTGGGAAGCAAAAGCTGCAAAGCCGCGTCACAGCCATGGCGCTGGATGCCACCCGGCCTGCGATGCGTTTTATCGGGAAATTTCATCTGATCGTTTCCAATCCGCCCTATATCCCCAGCGGCCAGATCCCGACGCTGGACCGTTCCGTGCGGGAGTATGAGCCCCAGCTGGCGCTGGATGGCGGCGCCGATGGGCTGGCGTTTTACCGCAGTATCGTTGCCTGCTATACCCATGCGCTGGAGCCGGGCGGCAGCCTGTGCCTGGAATTTGGCCTGGGGCAGGAGGCGGCCGTCGCCCAAATTTTAGAAGAAGGCGGCTATGAGATCACACAGTGGAAGCGCGACGCTTCCGGTATTATGCGCGCGGTCCTGGCGCGCAAGAAAGAAAAGGGAGAGTAACTATGGCAAAAGCAAAATCACCGTATGAAGCGCCGGCTCCCGCCAGCGATAAGAAAAAGGCCCTGGAGACGGCCCTGCAGCAGATCGAAAAGAATTTCGGCAAGGGCAGCGTTATGCGCCTGGGCGATACGCCCTCGATGAATGTCGAGGCCATCCCGACGGGTTCCTTGGCCCTGGACCTGGCGCTGGGCATCGGCGGCGTGCCCCGGGGCAGAATTATTGAGATTTACGGCCCCGAGTCCTCTGGTAAGACGACCCTGGCGCTGCATATCCTGGCCCAGGCCCAGAAGCGGGGCGGCGAGGTCGCTTTCGTCGACGCCGAGCACGCGCTGGACCCGGTCTATGCCAAGGCCATTGGCGTGGATATCGACTCCATGCTGGTCTCCCAGCCGGACACCGGCGAGCAGGCGCTGGAGATCACCGATGCGCTGGTGCGCTCCGGCGCGCTGGACGCCGTCGTCGTCGACTCTGTCGCGGCGCTGACGCCCCGGGCGGAGATCGAGGGCGAAATGGGCGATGCCTTTGTCGGCCTGCAGGCCCGGCTGATGAGCCAGGCGCTGCGGAAGCTGGCGGGCTCCATCGCCAAGACGAACTGCGTCGTCATTTTTATCAACCAGCTGCGAATGAAGATCGGCGTTCTCTACGGCAACCCTGAGACGACGACGGGCGGCAATGCGCTGAAATTCTATTCCTCCGTGCGGATGGACGTGCGCCGGATCGAAGCCATCAAGAACGGCACCCAGCTCATCGGCAACCGCACCCGGGTCAAGGTCATCAAGAATAAAGTCGCGCCTCCGTTCAAAGAGGCGGTGTTTGATATCATGTACGGCGAAGGCATCTCCCGCTATGGCGAGATGGTCGATCTGGGTGTGCAGCTGGACCTCATTCACAAGGCTGGCAGCTGGTTCTCCATCGACGGCGAGCGCATCGGGCAGGGCCGGGATAACGCCCGCCAATTCCTGATGGACAACCCCGACCTTGCCGACGAGCTGGAGGAGAAGATCCGGGCGCAGATGTTCCATCTCAACGGCCGGGCGGCGCCGAACGCGCTTGCCGCACCCGCCGCGTCCCCGGCGGAGCCGGCGGGGTTTGCGGCCCCGGAGCGGCCCATGCCCCAGGGCGTGAGCATCACCGCCGACGATTTTAACGATGAGGATTGAAAAGATCACCCAGAGCAAGCAGCCGCAGGTCGTCTTTCTCTGCTTTGACGATGAGACGAAGCTGCGGGTCCGGGCGTCCGTGGTGATGGACTATGGCCTTTACCCCGGCATGGAGCTGGACGAAGGGCAGCTGGCGGACCTGACCGCCGGGGCAAAGAAGGCCTCGGCCCGGGCGCGGGCGGTGCGGATGATCTCCGCAGCCGCAACGACGGAAGCAGCCCTGGAGCGCAAGCTTGTGCAAAAAGGCGAGGACGCTGCCGATGCCCGCCAGGCCGTGCAGTGGCTGAAGGATTTAAATTTGCTGGATGATGCGCAGGTGGCCCGGCAGCTGGCCGAGGCCGCTGCCCGCAAGGGCTATGGGCCCGCGCGGCTCCGGCAGATCCTATACGAAAAGCAGGTGCCCCGGCAGTATTGGGACGAGGCGCTGGCGCTGCTGCCGGATATGTCCGGTACGCTGGATGCGTTCCTGCAAAAGCGCTTTGCCGGCTGCCAGCCGGACCGCAAGGAGCGCGACCGGGCCGCCCAGGCGCTGCTGCGCCGCGGCCACCGGTGGGACGATGTCCGGGCGGCGCTGGACCGCTATTGCGCGTCCTGCGGGGAACAACTGGAGGAAAACGAAGAATATGAGCTATAAAGTTGGCTTTATCTCCCTGGGCTGCGCCAAAAACCAGGTGGATTGTGAGCAGATGATGTTCCGGATGCAGGAGGCAGGCTTTGCCGTCCTGCCGGAGGTCGACGGCGCGGACCTCGTCGTCATCAATACCTGCGGGTTTATCGACGCGGCGAAGAGCGAGGCCATTGACCATATCCTGGCCATGGGCAAGCTGAAGCAGGCAGGGCGGATCGGCAAGATCCTGGTCACCGGATGCCTGGCGCAGCGCTATCAGGATGAGATTTTAAAAGAGATGCCGGAGGTGGACGGCGTCCTGGGCACGGGCAGCTATTTTGATGTCGTCCCGGCGGCGCTGGAGCTGCTGGAACGGCCCGGCACCGTGCATCACTACGGCGATATTGACGCGGCCATGCCGGAATGCGGCCGCATTTTGACGACGCCTGCCCACTATGCCTATCTCAAGATCGCCGAGGGCTGCAGCAACCGCTGCGCCTACTGCGTCATTCCCCAGCTGCGGGGCAAATACCGCAGCCGCCAGATGGCAGATGTGCTGCAGGAGGCGGAGAATCTGGCGCAGCAGGGCGTCCGGGAGTTGATCGTCGTGGCCCAGGATACGACGCTTTACGGCGTCGACCTGCCGCCGCACCGGAAGCTGCTGCCGGAGCTGCTCACAAAGCTCTGCGCCATCGACGGCATCCACTGGGTGCGGGTCCATTATATGTACCCCGAGGTCATGACGGACGAGCTTATCGAGACCTTTGCCCGAGAGAAGAAGCTGACGCCTTATTTTGATATCCCCATTCAGCATGTCAACGACGATATCCTAAAGGCGATGAACCGCCGGGGAACGAAGGCGTATTTGCAGGCGTTGTTTGATCAGATCCGCAGCCGGGTGCCGGACTGCGTCATCCGGACAAGCCTGATCGCGGGCCTGCCCGGCGAGGGCGAGGCGGAGTTTTTAGAGCTGTGCGACTTCTTGAAGCGCAACCGCCTGGAGCGGGTCGGTGCGTTCGTCTACTCCCCGGAGGAGGGGACGCCTGCGGCGGAAATGCCCCGCCCCGACGAGGAGACGGCCAAAACCCGGGCCCAGTACATAGAGCAGCTGCAGTCCCGCATTATGGACGAATGGTGCCAGGAGAAGGTCGGCGCGTCGATCGAGGTCCTCTGCGAGGGCTTTGATGACGAGAGCGGCCTGTATTACGGCCGGTCCCAGTGGGATTCGCCGGATATCGACAGCCGCGTCTGGTTTACGGGCCGCGATTTTGTGCCCGGAGAATTTGTCCAGGTCGCCGTCACGGCGGTCCGGGACGGAGAATTGCAGGGCGCAGCCTGCCAGGAGGAATAATATGACGACAGCGACAAAAATTACCTTGGTGCGGATCGTTTTGATCCCGGTGTTTATGGTGCTGCTCTATTGCAGCGCCGATCAATTCAGCCTGACCTACGCGGCGCTGGCGGTCTTTATCATCGCCAGCCTGTCCGACTTTGTCGACGGCAAGATCGCCCGGAAATATAACCAGGTCTCGGACCTGGGCAAATTCCTGGATCCGTTGGCCGATAAGCTGCTGGTGCTGTCGGCCATGTGCATCTTCTGCCAGTGGGGCATGTTCCCTGCCTGGGCGCTGATGGTCGTGCTGGCGCGGGAGTTTGCTGTGACGGGCCTGCGGCTGATCGCGGTGGACAAGGGCCGCGTTATCGCGGCGGCCTGGTCCGGCAAGATCAAGACGGCCTGCACGATGGTCGGCCTGTGCCTCGTCCTGGCCTTTGGCCGGGGCTACGGTTGGAGCGCTACGCTGAACCTCGTGGTCATGCTCGTGATCGTGGTGACAACGCTGTACTCCGGGGTGGAGT
>CAUBQU010000133.1 GCA_958438185.1 uncultured Oscillospiraceae bacterium | reverse complement strand
GCGTTTTTGTGTATACTATAAAAAATGAGAAAAGGAGTGTGATGCAATATGGCAAACAAATCCGCCGTCTACGCCCGGATCGATCCAGGGCTAAAGCAAAACGCAGAGCAGATCCTGCAGCAGCTCGGAATCACCCCCTCCAGCGCGATTCAGATGCTCTATCACCAGATCGTCCTGACCCGGGGCCTCCCGCTGGACCTGCACCTGCCCCCTGCGCCTCCCACCGCCATCGGCGCCATGCCCCAAGCCGTGCTGGACGCCGAACTGCAAAAAGGTCTCGACTCCCTCCGCACCGGCGTTACCTACTCTCCCGACGAAGTCGACGCAGCCCTGGCGGAATCCTTCGGCCTATGAGCGATGCGTACCGTGTTGCCTACGCGCCGGAAGCGCTGGACGATTTGAAAGCGATCTATACCTATCTTGCCCAGGTCCTGCAAGCCCCGGGCACCGCGCAGGAGCTGGTGGGCCGCCTGCGCAGCCAAATTCGCGCGCTGGACCAGCTGCCTGCCCGCTACCCCCTGGTAGACTGGGCCCCATGGAACCGCATGGGTATGCACAAAATGCCCGTCGGCAATTTTGTCGTATTTTACACCGTGGACCGCGAATCCGCAGCCGTCACCGTGATCCGTATCGTCTACGGCGGCAGAGATTTAGAATCCCTCGCTTTCCAACTGCAATAAAAAACCAAGGCGCCGTTCGGGTTCATCACCCAAACAGCGCCTTGGTTTTTTTATTGTGAAATGCTATGGTTCCCCCACCTCCCCGCAAACGCAGAACCGGCAAAGCGTCGCCGCGCCGCCGTGCTGGGGGCAGACGTAGCCGTCCGCCGTCTCGCGCCAGTGGGCCGCCGCCTGGGGGTGCATCGGCCGCTGCTCTAAAAATGTCCGGGCCAGGCACGCAAGTACAATGCCCTTGTGCGCCCCGGGGTTTTCCGGGTAATATTCCCGCAGATATGCCGCGACCTCCGCCGCCAGCGCGCGGCACGCGGTCTCGTCGACAGCCCCCGACGCGTCCTGCCCCGGGTCCCACAGCCGCAGGAGCACGGCCCGGTTAAAGGCATTCACGCAAAACGCTCCGTCGCCGGCGCGGAGGCTGCGCTGCTCTGCGTCCGTCAGCGCCGCCTGCAGCGCCGCGCGCAGCTGCCCGCAGGAAAGCTGCGCCCCGGTCTTGCCGCTTGGCTGGTCACAGATCCCATTGCTTGTCATTGCGCTTGCCCTCCTGCGTGCAGAAATCTTTTCCAAATTTTCCGCTTGCGTGCATATCCATACGCGCTTATGCCAGTGTCTCCAGCAATAGCTGCAGTGCGGCGCGGCACGTCGCCTGCCGGATGGCCGCCCGGTCGCCCGCCAGATGCAGCTCGCGCACCTGGCAGCCTTGCGGCCCGGCGCAGGCGATATAGACCAGGCCGACGGGCTTACCCGTCTCATCGCTGTTTGGCCCGGCGATGCCCGTTGTACTCAGGGCAAAGTCCGTCGCCAGCAGCTGCCGGGCCCCCTGGGCCATCTGCTCCGCCACCGGCGCGCTGACAGCCCCCAGCGTCTCCAAGTCATCTTGCGAGACGCCCAAACACGCCGCCTTAACCGCGTTGCAATAGCTGATAACGCCGCCCCGGTAGACGGCAGAGCTACCGCTGACGCTGGTGATCGTCTCCCCCAGCATCCCGCCGGTCAGGGATTCCGCCGTCGCCAGCGTCGCCCCCGCCGCGGCCAGGGCCGCCACAGCCTGCTGTGCCAGCGCGTCAGCCATGGTAACGCACCTTGACCTGCTCCGTATTGGCCAGCGCCCGTTCGATGAGCGCCGGGCGGTCGAGCTTGGCCTCGGCCTTCTCCACCTGCGCCCGGGTCGGCTTTGTCCGCGGGTGCCGCGGGGTGAAGACGGTGCAGCAGTCCTCATACGGCAAAATCGACGTCTCCAGCGTCCCGATGCGCCGGGCGATGGTGACGATCTCCTCCTTGTCCATCCCAATGAGCGGGCAGAACACCGGCAGATCGACGACCGCCGACGTGACCCCCATGGCCTCCATGGTCTGGGAGGCCACCTGCCCCAGGTTCTCCCCCGTCACCAGGCACTGGCAGCCGTGGTCCCGGCCGATGCGCTCGGCAATCTCCATCATAAACCGCCGCATGATGAGGGTAAAATACTCCTCCGGGCAGTTGTCCCGGATGGCTTCCTGAATTTCCGTAAAACCGACAATATTGACCGTCATCCGCCCGCAGTAGCGGGTCATGAGCCGGGCCAGGTCCAGCACCTTCTGCTTGGCCAGTTCACTGGTATAGGGATAGGAGAAGAAGTGGACGCACTCCAGCTCCACCCCCCGCTTGGCGATCATATACCCCGCCACCGGCGAGTCGATGCCCCCGGAGAGCAGGACCATTGCCCGGCCGCCGACGCCCGTCGGCAAACCGCCCGCCCCCGGCTCCGCCGGGCCGTGGACATACGCAGCAAAATCCCGCACCTCCACGTTGACGGTGTACCCCGGGTTATGCACATCGACCCGCACATCCGGGTACGCCTCCTGCAGCCGCCCGCCGATCTCCTGGGAGATCTGGATGGACGTCATCGGGAACCGCTTGTCCGACCGCTTCGACTCGACCTTAAAGCTGCTGGCCGCCGCCAGATCGTCGCCGAGATATGTCACGACGGCGTCAAAGATCGCATCCAGCGTCTTCTCGCACGGGCGGCAGCGGCACAGGCTGATGACGCCGAAGATCGCGTGACACGCCTCCCAGGCCCCCTCCATATCGCACTCGTCATTCTCCGGCTCCACATAGACAGTGGACTGGAGAATGTTCACCTTGAATTCCCCAAAGGGCCGCATCCGTCTTGCAACGTTCGTCTTGAGCTTATTTTCAAACTGGCGGCGATTTGCCCCCTTGAGGATGATCTCCCCCAGCTTTAATAAGAAAATTTCATTCATCGTTTTGTGTTCCTCTCCTGCTTTTCCAAATTATTGCTTTCCCAGCTGATAGGTCCGGTATTGGATGGCCTCGGCGATATGCTTCGGGCCGATCTCCGCGCTGCCGTCCAGGTCTGCGACGGTCCGGGCGACTTTTAAGATGCGGTCGTAGCTGCGGGCCGTCAGGGCCAGACGGTCAAACGCCGTCTTCAAAAGCTTGGCGCCCTCATCACCCAGGGCGCAGTACTGGCGCAGCTGCCCCGGCTGCATTCTCGCGTTGCAGGTGACGCCGCTGCCCTCCAGCCGCGCCTGCTGCACAGCCCGGGCCGCCATGACCCGCTTTTTGATCTCCGCCGAGCTCTCCGCCGGGGTATTCTCCCGCAGCTCCGCAAAATCCAGCGCCGGGACGCTGACGATCATGTCGATCCGGTCGAGCATCGGCCCGGAAATTTTGCCCATGTACGCATCGACGGCCTGCTGGCTGCAATGGCATCGCCCGCTGGGGTCGCCGTACCAGCCGCAGCGGCAGGGATTCATGGCGCACACCAGCATGATATCGCTGGGGTACGTCACCGACCCGCTGGCCCGGGAGATCGTCACCGCCCCGTCCTCCAGGGGCTGGCGCATGGCCTCCATCGTGTCCTTCTTAAATTCCGGCAGCTCATCCAGAAACAGGACGCCCTTGTTGGCAAGGGAAATTTCCCCGGGCCGGGGCGTGCTCCCGCCGCCGGTCAGCCCGGCGATGGAGATCGTATGATGCGGGCTCCGGAAGGGCCGGACGGTCACAAGCGGTGAGTCCCGGTCGAGCAGCCCCATGATCGAGTGGATCTGCGTGACCTCCAGCGCCTCCTGCCGCGTCATATCCGGCAGGATCGACGGCAGCCGCTTCGAGAGCATACTCTTGCCCGAGCCCGGCGGCCCGATGAGCAGGATATTGTGCCCGCCTGCCGCCGCGACCTCCAGCGCCCGCTTGGCCTGGACCTGGCCCTTGACATCCCGGTAGTCCAGCGCTGCCGCCGGCGGCGCCGCCGGTTCCCACCGGGGCTGGGGCGCGATGGGCGCTTCCCCCGATAAATGCGCCGCCAGCTGGGAGACAGACGTCACCGGGATGACCCGCACCTCCGGGCAAAGCGTCGCCTCCGGGGCATTCGCCGCCGGAACGTACAGTGTCTCAAACCCGGCCTGGGCCGCAGCCACGGCCATGGAGAGGACGCCATTGACGCTCCGCAGCTTCCCCTGCAGGCTCAGCTCCCCCAAAAAGGCGCTTTTCTTATCCGGCGCCGGAATGAGCTCCATCGCCGCCAGGATGCCGACAAGGATCGGCAGATCGTAGATCGTACCGGATTTTTTCGTGTCCGCCGGGGCCAGATTCAGTGTAATGCGGCTGACGGGAAAGCGGAACCCGCTGTTTTTGACCGCCGCCCGCACCCGCTCCCGGGCCTCCTTGACCGCCGCATCCGGCAGGCCGACGACGTCAAACCCCGGCAGTCCGCTTGAAATATGGCACTCCACCGTCACCGGAAACCCGTTGATCCCGTGCAGCCCCAGACTGTTGACCTCCGCTATCATGCCGCTTCTCCCCTTCCGCGCCGCGCATTTTGCGCCGACCGCTCATTTTTTGGGTATTTGTCTATAGTATACCATATCCCCCACCCAAAACACAAGTCAAACCCCACTGACATCAAACGAGACTCCGCTGTATAAGCTCGAGGGGCAAAATCAGGGATTTTGACTCTCGCTTACCGCTTCGCTGGGCTCTCGTTTGAAGCGTGTCAAAAATTCATTTTTGACACGCTAACACAAAAGGCACGCCATCGGCGTGCCTTTTGTGGAGTTATATTACAAAGAT
>CAUBQU010000132.1 GCA_958438185.1 uncultured Oscillospiraceae bacterium | reverse complement strand
CTCCTTGACGACGGCGTAGCCGTCCACCAGCGATGCCATGACCAGCTCCCCCTGCAGGGCCATCTGGCGGTCCAGCAGGTCGGTCAGAACGACCATGCCGTCATGACAGGCGATCTCTTTGACATTTTTCATCAGGATGTTCTGCTCTGTCACCGCATCCCGATAGATCGTGGAAAGGCACATGCTTGCAACCTCCTTTGCCGTTTCTTTATTTTCGGTTATTTCTGCGCTTCCTGCAGCGCCGCCAGCGCTTCCTCCAATTTGCGGTTGCCGCGCTCAAAATCCGCCACCGCTTGCAAAACCGTCTCAGAGACCGGCTGCTTGCCTGCCTCGGCCAGCTGCTGGGCCAGGCCCGCCAGCTCCTTGGCGTGGGCTTCGTTGTGATGCACCATATAGTGCATCAGTGCCGTCAGCTCCTCCTGGGGCGTCGCGCCGTGGTCGTGGGCATGGCTATGGGTATGTTCGTGCATTTCCCTGCACCTCGATTCCGTCTTTATTTTGGCCCCATTATACCGCACACAGCGGGACTTGTCAAATAGCTACTAATCCGGTAGGCACATTTGTTGATCCCGCCGTTTTTTCCGTTTTCCGCTTGCAAGCGGGCGCTTTTGCTGGTATGATAGCAGTAAGCGGCAATGCCGCGGCTGCTTCTTGTCAAAAGCAGCCAATTCTCCGCGAAAGGAGCCCGCCCATGGAGCATTCTCACAGCACCCCGGCGCACCACGAGCATACCGATCATCCTGATCATCACGAGCACCACGAGCACGGCCCGCATGGGCACGTACACGAGAACCAGAAGGCCGTCGTCAACCGGCTGGCCCGGGCCATCGGGCATTTGGAGAAGGTCAAGCGCATGGTCGAGTCCGGCGTCGACTGCGCCGAGGTCCTCATCCAGCTGGCCGCTGTCCGCAGCGCCATCGACAACACCGGAAAAATCATCCTGCAGGACCACCTGCGCCACTGCATCGTCGACGCCGTCGAACGCGATGACCGCCAGGCCATCGACGACCTCTGCAACGCCATTGATAAATATATGAAGTAATCGTTTCGCCCCATTGGGAAAGGAGGCCCCATATGCATCCACGTGCCAAACAGCTGCGGCAGATCGCCCGCGGCAATCAAAACAAACACTTCTGGTGGGCTGTGCTCATCACCCTGCTCGCCACACTTCTGGCAGGCGACTTTGCATCCGGTGTAAACCTGAGTTTCAATCTTGGAGACAGCTCCTTCGACCTCTACAACGGCGCCTATGCGTTGGACGACGCCATGTCGGGTCTGCGCGAGCTGCTTTCAAACCCGCTGGTCTCCACCCTGGCCAGTCTGAGCACCCTGCTGGGCCTGGCCTCCATGGTCATCGGCGGCGCGGTCCATTGGGGCTTTGCCCGCTACCTCCTGCAGACGCATGACGCCGACTGCAAGCGCCCCTGCGCCACGCTGTTTTCCGGCTTTTCCTACTTTGGCAAGCTCCTCGGCCTGTACTGGCTGCTGGCGCTGAAGATTTTCCTCTGGTCGCTCATTCCCATTGGTGTCATGGTGCTAGGGTGGCTCCTCATCGCTGTCCTCGCCATCGCTGGGATGGGTTGGTTCTCCCTGGCGTTTCTGCCCATCATCGTGGTGGCTATGCTGGCCGCCAGCATCCCAGCCATCTGCGCAAATTATCGCTACAGCATGTCCTATTATCTTATGGTCGAAAACCCGGACCTCGGCGTCAGCGAGTGCATCCAGTGCTCCATCAACCTGATGCGCGGGCATAAAAACCGCCTGTTCTGCCTGGACATTAGCTTCATCGGCTGGTATCTGCTCAGTGGCCTGACCTGCGGCATCCTCGCGGTGCTGTACGTGCTGCCGTACCACGCCTTTGCCCGCACGGCGTTCTACCGCGACCTTGTCCCGGCCCAGCCGGTGAGCAAGCTCTGGCGCGACGCCGCCCCGGCCCCGCAGCCCGGCCCCCAGTCCTCTGCCGCTTGGCAGCAGGCCGCCCCGCAGAACCAAGCCCCGCAGCAGAGCGCAGGCTTTGCCCCCCTTGCCCCCGCGCCGCAGCCGCCTGTCGAACCTGCCGCAGCCCCCGCGCCGCAGCCAGAGCAGCCCACGCAAGCGCCGCAGGAATCTGCCCAGGCGCCGCAAACGCCCGAACAGCCGCAGCATCCTGACCAGCCGTCTAACCAGGCGCCGCAAATTTAACGCATCGAATGCAGCTTTCCCGCCCGTGCTTATCCCACGGGCGGGAATTTTTTTCAAAAAAATGCAAAACCCCTCTTGCTATTTGCAAAAAAAGGACTACAATAAGGCTATCCAATATCGCAGGGAGTAGGAATAAGCGCGTTAAGTACCGGTCGGATGGGAGGTTGCCGCCGGGCGAAGGAGAGGTTTCTCCGCGGTGCTGTTTCCGCAACCGCCAGGCGAAGCCCCGCAGGGTCGGGGGATATTGGATAAGTGCATACCGTAACCTCCTCCCACATTCGATTTAGGAGGAATTTTTTATGTCCAAAAACAGCTCTGCCCGTACGTTGACTGCACCGGTGTCCCAGGCTTGGGGGGCGCGGAATTTGGCTTACTGCGCCCTTCTGGCGGCGCTCAGTATCGTCTTTGCCCGCCTCATCATCCCCATGCCCAATGAGACGACCCGCTTTTCCATCGAAGCCGTGCCCATCTTCCTGGCTGGGCTGTTTTTCGGCCCGGTGGCAGGCGGCCTGGTCGGCTTCAGCGCCGATCTCATCGGCTGCCTGTTCTCCGGCTATGGCTATAATCCCATCTTCTGCGTCCCGCCGATCCTCTACGGCGTGACGGCGGGGCTGTTCCAGGGCTATCTCGTCAAAAAGCGCACCCTGCCCCGGCTGGCGCTTTCGTTCCTGCCCGCGATCGTCCTCGGCTCGATCCTCTACCAGAGCGCATCGCTGACCCTCATCTACGCCGCGCCGGACGCGCGGTCCGCCTTCTTCCTTTTGAAGCTGGCCACCCGGGGCATCCAATTTGCCATCACCTGGGTCATCGACGTGCTGCTGGTGCATCTGCTCTTCCAGTGCAAGCTGTTTGACCGCGCCGGGCTCTGGCCGCCGAAGCGCGCCAAGGCCGCCGCCAAGGCGGAGAAAGGAACCGAAGCATCATGAACGCACAGGAAGCCATCGCTTATATCCACTCCGTCAGCTGGAAGGGCAGCGTCCCCGGTCTGGGCCGCACCCGCGCGCTGCTGGAAAAAATGGGCAACCCGGAGCGCAAGCTCCAATTTATCCACATCGCCGGGACGAACGGCAAGGGCTCGACGGCGGCCATGCTCGCCAGCGTCCTTCACGCCGCAGGCTACCGGGCGGGCCTGTTCACCTCGCCCTACATCACCCGCTTTGAAGAGCGGATGCAGGTAGATGGCCAGGAGATTCCCCCGGAAGAGCTCGCCGAGATCACCGCCTGGATCCGCCCCCTGGCAGAAAGCTGCCCGGAAGCGCCGACGGAGTTTGAGCTCGTCACCTGCGTGGCCCTGGAATTTTTCGCCCGACGGCAGTGCGACATCGTCGTGCTGGAGGCTGGGATGGGCGGCGCACTGGATTCAACCAACGTCATTCCCTGCCCCGCCTGCGCCGTCATCTGCAACATCGGCCTGGATCACACCCAGTTCCTCGGCGATACGCTGGAGGCCATCGCCGAGACAAAGGCTGGCATTTTTAAGCAAGGCGGCACCTGCGTGACCTACCCGGCCTCCCCCAGCGTCGAAGCCGTCTTTGCCGCCGCCGCCCAGGCACGGCAGCTGGACTGGCACCCGGTCCGCTTCGACTCCCTGTGCAGCATCCGGCACGACCTTTCCGGCCAGCGCTTCGATTTTGGGCGGCACAAAAACCTACAGCTCCCCCTGCTGGGGCAGATGCAGCTGCATAACGCCGCCGTCGCCCTGACGGTCTTGGACTGCCTGCAGCAAAAGGGCTGGCGGAAGATCACCGAAGAAGCCATCCACCGCGGCATTGCCGAGGTCTCCTGGCCCGGCCGCTTTGAGCTGCTGCGCCGCAAGCCCCTGTTCCTGGTCGACGGCGGGCACAATCCCCAGTGTATGCAGGCGCTGGTGGAGAATCTGCAGCGTTATCTGCCCGGCCGCCAGCTCGTCGCCCTCACCGGCGTCATGGCCGATAAGGATTACACCGCCATGTACGACCAGATCGCCCCCTACTGCGCCCAGTTCATCGCCGTCACGCCGGATAACCCCCGGGCCATGGCGGCAGGTGACCTGGCAAAGGTCCTCGCCCGGTACGGCAAACCGGTGGAGACAGCGGAGCGCGTCGAATCTGGCGTGCAGCGGGCCATCGACCTGGCCGGCCCCGACGGCGCCTGCCTCGCCTTCGGCTCCCTCTACATGGTCGGCACCATCCGCAACGCAATAAAAAGCGCAAAATAAAAAGCGCAATTTAATTTAAGAATAGCACGCCGCCCGGCTCTGTAAAAACAGAACCGGGCGGCGTGCTGTTATTTTATTCTTTATGATTAAGCGGACAGTGACTCTTTCCATCGCCGATGATTGGCGTCAGGTGGTTCTCCCGCATCATCTGCACCAGGTCGTCAAACCGGCGCATGATATAGCCGTAGCTGTTTTTGCAATGGGGCAGCGGGCAGTCCGTGCAGTTTTTGATACCGTTTTCCGTATACGTAAACCGGCCGCCGCAGCGCTCGCCCAGGGCGTAGAGGGGGCAGTAGCAAAACAGGCAGTTGAATTCCTCCGCCGCCACGCCTTCGTGGCAGGGGAAAAATTCGCAGGCCCGGTTCTGGAAAAAGCTGT
>CAUBQU010000131.1 GCA_958438185.1 uncultured Oscillospiraceae bacterium | reverse complement strand
CTTGCAGGGCGAGAAGTATTTTCCCCGACGTACACGCCGCCGGAGAAAATAATTTAGACTTTATTTGCGCCTGCGGGCGCAAACTCTGCGAGGCTTTTTTGACAGTCTGAAAACTCCGCCGCAGCGCAAGCTGCAGCGGAGTTTTTTAAGAAAACACGCCGTTTCGATACGCCAGCAGTGCGGCCCAGGCGAGGAGGGCGGCGGTGTTGATCGCGGTAAAGTACCAGTGGCGGGTCTTGTGGTGAAACAGCCGCATCCCCAGCAGTGCGCCCAGCGCGCCGCCGCAGATGCCGCAGCCCAACAGGACGCGCTCCGGGATCCGCCATGCACCCCGCCGGGCCTTGGCCTTATCCGCGCCGTAGAGCAGAGCCGTGATGACATTGGCTGCGGCCAGGTAAGCGTAGAGCGCCTTCATCCGCGCCGCCCTCAGGTCAGCGACCGCAGGTCGTACGGTGTTGTCTGATAGACGAAGTAGTTGAGCCAGTTGCTGAACAGCAGGTTGGCGCTGGAGCGCCAGCGTACCAGCGGCTGCCGGGTGGGGTCGTCATCCGGGAAGTAGTTTTTGGGGATCTCAATGGGCTTCCCGGCGGCAATGTCCCGCAGGTATTCGTTTCTCAGCGTGTCGGCGTCGTACTCTGAGTGGCCGGTGATGAAAATTTGGCGGCCCATATTCGTAAAGACGGCATAGACGCCTGCCTCCTCAGACGAAGCCAGGATGCGCAGGTCGTCGACCTTCTCGATATCCTCCCGCCGCACCGTCGTATGCCGGGAGTGGGGGACCATAAATTCATCGTCAAAGCCCCGGAACAGGATCGAGCGCTTATACTCCACCCGGTGGGGGAAGACGCCGAAGAGCTTCTTGGAAAGCTGCTGCTTTTCAATGCCGTAATGGTAGTATAGCCCCGCCTGCGCGCCCCAGCAGATGTGCAGCGTACTGTGGACATTCGTCTTGCTCCATGCCATGATCTGGCACAGCTCCGGCCAGTAGTCCACGTCCTCAAAGGGCATCTGCTCCACCGGCGCGCCGGTGATGACCATGCCGTCAAAGCGCTCGTCGCGGATATCGTCAAACGTTTTGTAGAACGAGAGTAGATGCCGCTGGGGCGTGTTGGCAGCCTCGTGGGATTTCATCCGCACCAGCTCCAGCTCGATCTGCAGGGGCGTATTGCCCAGCAGGCGGGAGAGCTGCGTCTCCGTTTCGATCTTCTTGGGCATCAGATTCAGCAGGACGATCCGCAGTGGGCGGATATCCTGGGTCGAGGCCCGGGTGTGGGACATGACAAAGATATTTTCCTCCTGCAGGGTTTTGACCGCAGGCAGGTCGTTTGGGATCTTAATGGGCATGGTGCTTCTCCTTTAAGCCGCTGCCAGGCAGCCCGGGCCGCCTGGCGGCATTTTGGGTTCAGATCGCATCCAGCGCCTGGCGCAGGTCGGCGATCAGGTCGTCTTTGTTTTCCAGCCCGCAGGACAGCCGGACCAGGTCCGGGCCGACCCCGGCGGCCTCCAGCTCTGCGTCTGTCATCTGGCGGTGGGTCGTGCTGGCCGGGTGTAGGCAGCAGGTCCGGGCGTCGGCTACATGGGTCTCGATGGCTGCCAGACGCAGGTGGCGCATAAACGCCTCCGCCGCGCTGCGGCCGCCCTTGACGCCGAAGCTGACGACGCCGCAGGTGCCATTCGGCATATATTTGCGCGCCAGCTGGTAGTATTTGTTACCTGGCAGCTGGGGGAAGTTGACCCAGGCGATCTTCTCGTGCTGCTGCAAAAATTCTGCGACGGCCAGGGCGTTTTCACTGTGCCGGTCGATGCGCACATGCAGGCTCTCCAGGCCCAGGTTCAGCAAGAATGCGCTGTGGGGCGAGAGCATGGGGCCCAGGTCCCGCATAAGCTGGGCGGTGCATTTGGTGATGAACGCGCCGCCGAGGCCGAAGCGCTCGGTGTAGGTCACGCCGTGGTAGCTCTCGTCCGGCGTGCAGAGGCCGGGATATTTCTCGGCGTATTTCGTCCAGTCAAATTTCCCCGCGTCGACGATGCAGCCGCCCAAGGCTGCACCGTGGCCGTCCATATACTTCGTCGTCGAATGGGTGACGATATCCGCGCCCCAGGCGATGGGCTGGCAGTGAACGGGGGTGGCAAACGTGTTGTCCACGATGAGGGGGACGCCGTGGGCGTGGGCAGCAACTGCAAATTTTTCAATATCCAGGACCGTCAGCGCCGGGTTGGCGATGGTCTCGCCGAAGAGAAGCTTTGTATTGGGCCGGAAGGCGGCGTCCAGCTCCTCGCGGGTGCAGTCCGGGGAGACGAAGGTGACGTCGACGCCCATGCGCTTCATCGTCACGGCAAACAGGTTATATGTTCCGCCGTAGATCGACGCCGAGGAGACGATATGGTCGCCGCAACCGGCGATATTGAACGCGGCGAAGAAATTGGCCGCCATGCCCGAGGCCAGCAGCATTGCCGCGCTGCCGCCCTCCATCTGGCAGATCTTCGCCGCGACGGTGTCGCAGGTGGGGTTCTGGAGCCGGGAGTAGAAATAGCCCGCGTCCTCCAGGTCAAACAGGCGGCCCATGGCCTCGCCGGTGTCGTATTTAAATGTGGTGCTTTGAATAATGGGGATCTGGCGCGGTTCGCCGTTCTTCGGGCGGTAGCCGCCCTGGACACAGGTCGTCTCGATCCGGTAATCGTTCATCGGTAGCTCTCCTTTTTGCTCGTATGGAAATAGAAAAAACGCTTGCCCCAAGGGAGCCCTTGAGGCAAGCACGGTCTTGCACTTGCGAGTCATCACGCCGGTCGGTTCCCCGCGGCGGCAAGGGCGGCAGCGCCCCGCGCTTTTATTATATCGGCGTGTGAAAATGTTGTCAAGGATTTTCCAGGGTCATATCGTGCCACACCGCGCCGCCGTGTACGGATGCCGAGACGCCCCGCGCCACAAAGCCGAAGCGGGCGTAATAGTCGATCTTCTCTGCTTTACAGGTCAGCGCGATGCGGGTCAGCCCCAGCGCGTGGGACGAAGCGATCATCTGGCGCAGCAGCGCCGCAGCCACGCCCCGGCGCTGAAATTCCGGCAGCACGGCCAGGCCGAAGATCATCTGGCATGGCCCGTCCGGCACATGGCCGCCGACCTCAAACATCGCATCGTCGATCCGCGGCCGGTCTGACCGGCAGCCGTTGACCAGGCCAATGATGCGCCCGGCGCTGCAGGCGACGAAGAACCGGTCCGGAAACTGGGCGATGCGCCGGGCGAAGCTCTCACGGCTCGCCGCCTCCGCAGGCGGGAAGCAGGCCGCTTCCACGGCGGTGACGCCGTCCAGATCCTCCGGCGTGACGGGGCGGATGGTATACTCAAACATCGAGCCGCACCAGATCGTCCAGCGTCTCCCGCCGGATGACGACGCGATCTCCCGCCGGACTGAGCATGACCGTCGCCGGGCGGCCCAGGCGGTTGTAATTCGACGCCATGGCATAATGATACGCGCCGGTGGTCGCCACAGCCAGGATATCGCCGCGGCAGGTGGACCGGGGCAGCAGCACATCCGGCTGGATGATATCGTCACTCTCGCAGCAACGACCGACGACATCCGCCTTGAAATCGGCGTCCTCCGTTGCGCGGCTGGCGTTGTAGATCGTATACGGCGCGCCGTACAGGGCGTACCGGGGGTTGTCCGTCATGCCGCCGTCGATGGAGACATAGCTCTTATAACCTGTGATACGCTTGACGGTTCCGACCTGGTAAAGGGTCATTCCCGCGTCTGCTACGATGCTGCGGCCCGGCTCCATCAGGAATTTCGGCGTGGGATAGCCGAGCTTTTCTGTCAGCGCCTTGTAGTGCGCCGCGACCTCCCGCAGCCGGGCGCCGATGTCGATGGGCCTGTCGGAGTCGAGATAGCGCACACCGTAGCCGCCGCCCAGGTCCAGCTCCCGGGCTGTGTAACCCAGTGTTTCTCGAATTTCTGCCATATATGGCAGCATGATATCCAGCGTCCGCTGGTAGACATCCTCTTCAAAGACTTGGGAGCCGACATGGCAGTGGAAGCCCGCCAAGTCCAGATTCGGCAGCGACAGCGCATGCTCGATCATGCCCGTGGCCTGGCCCGTCTCGATGGCGGTGCCGAATTTGGAATCAACCTTGCCGGTGTTGATGGCGTCGTAGGTGTGGGGGTCGATGCCCGGGGTCAGCCGCAGCAGGATCTTCTGGCGGATGCCCGCCTGCCCGGCGATGACGTCGATGGCGTCCAGCTCCTCCCGGTTGTCGACGACAAAGCAGCCGACGCCGTGGGCGATGGCATAGGCGATGTCCTCGTCGGTCTTGTTATTGCTGTGGAAATAGGCTGTCGAAAGGTCGGACCCGGCCTGCAGAGCGGTATAAATTTCGCCGCTGGAGACAACGTCGATCCCCAGCCCCTCCTCGGCGACGATCCGGTAAATGCCCTTGAAGGCGTTGGCCTTGCTGGCATAGAGCACCAGGCCGTTTTCGCCGAAAGCCTCCTGGAATGCCTGGGTGTAAATCCGGCAGTTTTTGCGGATTCGCGTCTCATCCATCAGGTACAGCGGCGTCCCATATTTATGGGCCAATTCAATGGTATCGTAACCGGCAAAGACGATATGCCCTTGTTCGTTTACCGTAATATTATCAGAAAGCATTGCTGCAGCTCCTTCCCGCAGCCCCGCGGGGCTGTATATTTTTCCACGATATTACATTAAAAAGAATGATAGCATGTCCCGAATAGAAATGCAAGTCTTTTCTCTCGTTCTGGCTGATCATGGGC
>CAUBQU010000130.1 GCA_958438185.1 uncultured Oscillospiraceae bacterium | reverse complement strand
GTATTATGATTCAGCAAATGCTGAACGACCCCATAGCTGCCCAGCACCGGCGTTGTCCCGATCTCCGACTCCGGCATACCGACATACGGCAGCCCAGCATCCCGCATCGCCTGGATCTCCGCCTCCTTCGCCCGCTGCTCTGCCTCCTGTTCCGCCTCCCAGCGCGCGGCCCAGTCGGGGTCCACCGCAGGCTTTGTCTCCGGGTCAGGCCGCAGCAGCACGAATAGAAAGACCCCCAGCGCCGCCGCCAGCAGCAGCCATCTCTGCCACCGCTTTTTCGGCGCCCTCGCCCCATTCGGCGCAGCAGCTTCTGCCCCCGCGCCCCGCGACGATCCGGACGCAGCAGCCCTCGGCGCAACAGCCTTCGACGGTCTGAACGCAGCCGCGTTCCCCGCAGGCTCCTTCAGCCGGACCGGCTGCGGCAGCGTATCTAAAATCGGCTCCGGCAAGTCCCGCGGCTTTGCCGCCTGCGCCCGGTCAAGCTGCGGCGCTTCCTCCGGCGCCGCCTGCGCCATGCGGGCCGCGCCCTGGGCGCAGACCGCCAGGTCTTCTGCCCCCTGCCGGTCGCAGGTCCGCTCTATATCAGGCGTCGCCGTGCTAGCACACGCCGCAGCCCGCGCCGCCGGGACCGGCGGCGCATTCTCTTGCGTCTCTTGCGCGTTCTCTTGCAGCGCATCCTTTTGCGGCACGCGCTTTGATGGCACGTCCCGCTCCGGAAACGCCGTCTCCGCCGCCCGGCGCAGGACAAATTTCGTCCGCTCCGGCGGGTACGGCGCATCCTGCTCCGTGCAGATAAAAACCTCCGTCACCCGCCCCAGCTTCTCCGCGCCATACCGCCCGACGGGGACGATGACAAACGCTCCCACCTCCAGCGGCACGCCGCCGGTCAGATACGCATACGCCGCGCCCTTCTCGCGAAACTGCACCATACAATATTGATAATACGCCATCGCCGCCCCGCCTTTCCGCCGCAAAAAACTGCCGGGGCTGCCCTGATCCCTCAGAAACAGCCCCGCAGACTCCATTATAATAGAAGATAAGCGCGAACCGAACGCGCAAGAAAAATTACTCCTGCTCCCAGTTGTGCCAGACGTTCTGGACGTCGTCGTCGTCCTCCATGATGTCGAGCATTTTTTCCATGTTCTTGATCTGGTCCGGGTCCGTCAGCTTCTGGTAGTTCTGGGGGACCATTTCGATCTGCGCGGAGGCAAACTCGTAGCCCTTCGCGCCCAGCGCTTCGGCGACGGCGTTGAAGTCGTCCGGCGCGCAGGTGATGGTGAAGCAATTTTCCTCGGCCTCGAAGTCATCCGCACCGCAGTCCATGGCGTCCATCATGACATTGTCCTCTTCCAGCTCCTCCTCGGAGTTGTCGATGACGATGACGCCCTTGCGGTCGAACGACCAGCTCACGCAGCCGCTGGCGCCGAGATTGCCGCCGTACTTATCAAAGTGGTGCCGGATGTTACCGGCGGTGCGGTTGCGGCTGTCGGTCATCGTCTCGACGATGACAGCCACGCCGCCGGGGCCGTAGCCTTCGTAGGTGATGGATTCGTAGTTATCGCCGCTGCCCGCGCCGGAGGCCCGCTCCAGCACGCGCTTGATATTGTCGTTGGGCATATTCGCGGCCTTCGCTTTTGTGATGATCGTCGCCAGGCGAGAGTTGTTGTTCGGGTCGGCACTGCCGCCTTCCTTGACCGCAACGATCATTTCCTTGGAGATCTTCGTAAAAATCGCCGCGCGCTTCGCGTCCTGCGCGCCCTTGGTTTTTTGAATATTATTCCACTTGGAATGTCCAGACATAAGGATTCCGCCCTTCTTCGAAAATACAATTTATTTTACCAAAACTGCCGGATAAAATCAACCCGTTTTCATGCAAATTTCGTAACATCCGTGTGCGTTTCCGATTGCATCACCCGCAGCGCCGGGAATGCGGCCCGCAGCTGCGCGGCAAGATAAGCGCAGACCGGGTCCTCCGTCCAGAAATGCCCGGCGTCGATGAGGTTCAAGCCCAGGTACTGGGCGTCCCGGAATTGATTATACTTGACGTCCCCCGTGACAAACGTATCGCACCCGGCGTCCGCCGCCTGGCGGAGAAAGTCACCACAGGCCCCGCCGCCGACGGCCACGCGCCGCACCGGTCTGCCGCCATCACAGTAGCGCAGGCCGGGGCAGCCAAGTTTCTCCTTTACAGCCGCCAGAAAATCGGGTAAACTACAGGTGTCTATCACCCCGACGCGGCCCAGGCAGGGGATCTCGCCCAGAAGGCCCGTGACCTCCCGCAGCCCCAGCCGCGCGGCCAGGCAGTCGTTCACGCCGCCGCGGGCGGCATCGAGATTCGTGTGCATGGCAATATGCGCCATGCCATGCTGCAGCAGCAGCATGGCGCTGCTGCCGTCCTCCGTCTCATCCGTCACGGCATGGGTCCCGCCGAAAAACAGCGGGTGATGCGTCACCAGCAGCTGCGCGCCCCGCGCCGCCGCCTCCTGGCAGACGGGGTAAAACGGGTCCAGCGCCACCAGGACCGTCTCCACCGGCCACGACCGGTCGCCGGCCATCAGGCCGACATGGTCCCAAGGCTCCTTCCCCGCCTCCGGCGCCAGGGAAAAAAGAAACGCTAAAATTTCATGTACCGTTGCCATTGTCCCGCTCCATCTGTGTGATCTCCGCCAGCGCGGCTTCAAAATAGCCGAGCTTCTGCCGGTCGGCCTCGGCCCGGGCCTTTTGGAGCCCGGCGACGCTTTTTTCCAAATTCCGGCGCTGCCGGGCAAGATACGCGCCCAGAAGCGGGCTGCCGCTCTCAAGCAGCGCCCGGGAGCAATAATCCGCCCCAGGGCTTGCCGCACCGCCTGGGCCGAAGCGCACGGCCATAACGGGGTATAAAAACCCGCCGTCCTGCACCAGCGTCTCCCGGCAGATGGCAAAGCCATTGGCCTGCAGCCACCGGCGCAGATCATGGACGGTTCCCTGGGGCTGCAGGATCAGCGTATAGCCCGCGTCCCGCAGCCAGGGCGCGTCGCCGATGATGCGGCAGATAAGGTCGCTCCCCATCCCCGCGCAGACGATGGTATCGACCGCCCGGGGCGAGACCCCCGCCAGCCCGTCGCACTGGACAAAGCCGATGCGCCCCGCCAGGCCGAACCGCGCCGCGTTTTTCCGGGCGTTGTCCAGCGGCATCCGGCGCAGATCTGTCGCCAGGACGCTGGCCGCCCGGCCCGCGCGCAGTAAGTACACCGGCAAATAGCCGTGGTCCGTCCCAATATCCGCCACCCGGGCCCCGGGGGCGATCATCTCAGCGCAGCACAAAAGCCGCGCGGAAATCGGTACCTGCACGTTTTTCTTCTCCTTTTCCTCGTTCGCCGCAAAACGCCGCATAAAAGCAGCAGGCGGCCATACGGGCCGCCTGAAGCTTCCTGTTCTTTCGTTTGCTATGCGGCTTATTCCTGCGCAGCAGCCTCGACCGCTTCCAGGAAATGGTTGACCTGCTTCAGGAAATCATCGGCGTTGACGCCGTGGACCATGCAGGCCTCTTCGACCGTCTCGCCGCGGGCGGACGGGCAGCCCAGGCAATGCATACCAATGGCCTGGAACAGGGGCGCCGTCTCCGGTGCGATATCCAGAACGTCACCAATGATGGTGGATTTTTCAATTTTAGCAGCCATACGAGCAACCTCCTTCGTTTTTCTTTATTATATCCCAGCGGGCGGCAAAAATCAACGAAAAAAACGCGCCGCCCACTTTTGTACCTGGAAAGGACTGCCATGAACCGACTCAAAACCATCGCCCGCGCTGTGCAGCGGGAGCTTACAGGCGCGCAAATTCCTGCCTTTGCCGCCAATGCGGCCTTCTTCCTGTTTCTCTCCATCTTCCCCGCCCTGCTGTTTCTGCTCTCTGTGACCCAGTACACCACCGTTTCCATGGATGGGATCCTGAATTTTCTCTCCCCCATCGTGCCCGACGCCCTGGAGCCGCTGGTGACGGAGATCCTGTCCGACCTCTCCCGCTTCAACTCCGCCGGGATCCTCTCCCTTTCGACGGTCTTCCTCCTCTGGTCGGCATCCAAGGGCGTCTACGGTCTCGTCCGGGGGCTGAACCAGGCGCTGCGGGTACAGGAGACCCGGCCGTATCTGCTCGTCCGGGCCCTGTGCGTGCTCTATACCGCCGCCGTGCTGGCGATTTTGCTCATCACCGTCATGCTCTATACCGTCAGCCAGAGCTTCCTGAGCAAAATTCTGCTCCCCGGCTCGGTTTTGCACCGGCTGCTCTCGACGATCCTGCACTATCGCTGGTTCGTCGCGGGGGTGCTGCTGCTCATCGCCTTCAGCGTCAGCTATCTCGTCTTCCCCTGCCGGCGCAGCACGCTGCGCCAGGTGCTGCCCGGGAGCTTGGCCGCCAGCTGCGGCTGGGTCATCTTCTCCGGGCTGTTTTCCCACTATGTGAAGCTGTTCGGCGCGTCGTCCATCTACGGCAGCATCTCCATCGTCGCCTTCACCATGCTCTGGCTCTATTTCTGCATGTGCATCTTCTTCTACGGCGCAGCCTTGAACCGGTACGTGAGTGCGCCAAAAAAGAATTCTTGACGCGCCCTGATTTTCCCATCGCGCAGCGCGCGGCGTCTTATCCACTTGCCGCCAAACGCAGATTTGGCGTTATTATACAAGGCTTTTTTGTAAACGACAGCGAGACTTCTTCTGAAGTCTCGCTGTCGTTTATAGTTCACTCCGTCGCAGGGAGTAGATTGCTTTCATACCGGCGCTTGCCGGAGAGTACTTCGTCG
>CAUBQU010000129.1 GCA_958438185.1 uncultured Oscillospiraceae bacterium | reverse complement strand
GCAGGGTCAGATCCGCAAGCAAATCCTGCGGCGCAAGGCCCAGCGTCTGGGCCAGCACCTCTGGCACCTGCGGGCCATCCTGCAGCGCCAGAACAATCTTCTGCTGCCCGGCGTCCAGCTCCTGCAAAATCATATTGACGTCAATATAATCCCTGGAAGGCTCGTTGTCAACGTCTATTTTGTCCTTTTCCGGGGCAAATGCCACAGTTTTTGTTATTTTTTTCGGCGAAGCCGCCTCATCCGGGTGCAATCCGATGGGGTGCAGCCCGCTCTCCTGCCAGACGATCCGGTACTGCTGGGCGTAGCTTGCAAGGATCTGCGTGCCATCCTCCACCAGGGCCGCGCCGTCACGAATCAGCTGATGCGGCCCGGCGCTCCCCGCCGCGTCCACACTGCCGGGCAGTGCAAACACATCCCTGCCCTGCTCGGCGGCATACCGGGCAGTGATCATCGCGCCGCTTCTGGCAGGCGCTTCCATGACCGCGACGCCGTCACTCAGTCCGCTGATAAGCCGGTTTCTGCGGGGAAAATTCTCCCGCTTCGGCGGCGTGCCCGGTGGGTACGCACTGATCAGGCAGCCATAATGGCGAATATCTTCAAACAGCTCCGCATTCTGCGGCGGATAAAGCCGATCGATCCCGCCGCCTAGGACGCCGATCACCGGACCGCCGCCGGTCAGTGCGCCCTTCATCGCCACGGTGTCAATCCCCAGTGCGCAGCCGGAGACGACAATTGCGCCGCCCTTTGCCAGCTGGTAGCCGAAGCGCTTTGCGTGGAGCAGGCCATAATCCGTCGCATCCCGGGTTCCGACGACAGCGATACTGGGCCGGGTGTCCACTGGCGGCATAACGCCCTGATAATAGAGCACCACCGGTGCGTCATCAATGCTGCGCAGCTTTTGACTATAGAGCGTGTCGCTGCACGGCAGAATGCCAATGCCCTTCTCGGCGCAGTCGTCTAAAATGCGCCGGGCCGGTGTCAGGTCCCGTTCCAGCATCAGGTCGATCTGGTCCCGGCGCAGGCAATCCAGCGCCGCCAGCTCCACCCGGCTTGCATAGAACAAAAGCTCCGGCGTTCCGAAGGCCGCAAGCAGCTGCTGCTTCTTGCGGCTGCCCAGGCCAGGCAGGCTCGCCAGCCATACGAAGTATTGCAGCATCTTTCTCGCCTCACTGTCTCATCTGCCACATGACGATCGCCGCCGCAATGGCCGCATTGAGCGATTCGCAGCGCGGATGCATGGGAATGATCAGCTGCCGCTGCGCTGCCTGCAAAAACGCCGCGCTGACGCCGCGCCCCTCGCTGCCGATGACGACGGCGCATTCCGCCGGGTTCCCCTGTCGGATATCCACCGCCTGGTGGCTCAGCGCCGTCACCGCCAGCGGAATCTTCTGCGCCCGGCAGGCGTCCAAGACCGCCTGGGGCTCCCCCATCTGGGGTGGTGTCCGGAAAATCGCGCCCATGCTTGCCCGGACCGTCTTTGCACTGTACGGGTCTGCGCAGCCGCTGCTAAGAATCACGGGAATCTCCAGCGCGTCCGCCGTCCGCAGGATCGTGCCCAGATTGCCCGGGTCCTGCAAACCGTCCAGAATCAGGCAGCCCGGCGTGAGGGAAAGCGGGCGTTGCTCTGGCAGTCGCCCGACAAAGAGGACCCCCTGGGGCGCCTGCATCTGCGAGATCCAGTGCATCACATCCGCCGGGACCCGGAGCTCCTCCAGCCCCGCCGGCAGCGGCGGCAGCGGCACATTGTCCGCCGCGACCACAAGCTCCAGCCCCGGCAGCCATTGCAGCGCCTCGGCAAAGAGCTTTGTCCCGTCGGCGACGAATTGGCCGCAGGCATACCGATATGACCGCGACGCCTGGAGCTTCCGCACATGCTGCAGCGCCGCATTATGGCGGCTGGTGACCCGCTTCATCGCTTCATCACCCGCGCCAGGTCTCTGACCGTGCCCAGGGCGACCAGTGTATCGCCCGCGGCGATTGCCGCATCCGCGCCTGGTGAGACCGTAAAGTCATCGCCCCGCCGCAGCGCGATGACAGAGACATGATACTTTGCCCGGATATCCAGTGCACGCAGCGTCTTTCCTGCCCACGAAGCCGGTGCGGCCAGTTCCGCAATGCTATACTCTTCTGAAAGGGCAATCTGCTCCAGCACATTGCCGGAGATTAGACTCTGGGCCAGCTTATCGCCCATCTCCTGCTCCGGGATGATGACCCGGTCCGCGCCCAGCTTGATTAGGGCGCGCTTATGCTCCCTGCTGCCCGCCTTGCAGACCACCTGCCCGATGCCCAACTCCTTGCAGAGCATTGTCACCAAAATACTGGCTGCCACATCACTGCCGATGGCAATAACCGCACAGTCCACATTCTGCACGCCCAGGCTCCGGAGAACGTCCTCCTCCCGCGCATCGGCGACGACAGCCCGGGTCACCCGGTCAGCCAACTGCGCAACCAGCTGCTGACTCTCGTCAATTGCCAGCACAGAATGCCCCAGGGTCATCAATTTCTCCGCTACAGCTGCGCCGAACCGGCCCAAGCCGATTACTGCAAATGTCTTCATTCGCCGTTATCCTCTCTTTATAATCCAGCTAAATTTTATCATCCGGATAAACCGGATTTTCGTCCGGTTGCATCCGGCGTGAGAGCTGCGTTATCCGATCATCATTTTTGCCGGGGCGTAGTGATAGCGATCCGCCGCATTGTCTCGCAGCAGGAAGCCGACGCCAAAGGTCATGATCCCAACCCGGCCAAAGAACATCAGAATAATCAAAATTGCCTGGCTCACGACGCCCAGCGTCGGGGTTAGCCCACAGGTCAGGCCAACCGTCCCCATCGCAGACGCCGTTTCAAAGGCTGCGTCCAAAAATGGCACGCCGTCCGCAATTGTAAGCACCATCGCGCCAAAAAACGCCGCACCGACCATGCACACCGCCGTTGCCATCGCGTTTAAAATCTGCTCCGGCGTAATCGTACGCCCAAAGACGCTGCAATACCGCTTGCCCCGCAGCGCCTGCAGCGCCGCCAGCAGCAAGATTGCAGCCGTTCCGACCTTCATACCGCCCGCCGTAGAGCCACTTGCGCCACCAATCAGCATACAAACGACGCTCAGCGCCTTAGCCCCCTGGGTCAGCCCGCTCTGGTCAAAGCCCGCGAAGCCCGCCGTACGCATCGTCACCGATTCAAACAGTGCCATTAGGAGCTTCTGGCCCGCTGGCCGCAGCCCAAGCGTTGCCGGGTTCCGCCATTCCAGAGCGGCAAACGCCCCCCAGCTGACCAGAAGCAGCACCGCCGTCGCCACCAGGACCACACGGCTGTAGACCGTCAGTCGCCGGAACGAAAACCGGGCAGCAATACAATCAGCCCAAACGAAAAAGCCGATCCCGCCGCAGACGATCAGCGTCATCAAAACGCCGCAGACCGCCGGGTCCGCCCCGTACGGTGCGATGCTCGCCCCAGGGGCGATGCAGCCCAATAAATCAAATCCTGCGTTGCAAAAGGCGGAGACGGCGTGAAATACGCCCAGCCAGAGCGCGCGGCCCAAGGGCATCTGGGCAGAAAACCGCACCGCTAGCGCCAATGCGCCGCCCGCTTCCAAAATCGCCGTCACGCCCAGGACACGCCGCACCAGGCCGATGATTCCCTGCATATTGGAAAGGCCCAGCGCCGCCGCCAGCAGCATCCGGCTCTTGAGCCCGATCCTGCGCCGGAGCATCAAGAAAAAGACGCAGGCAATGGTCATGAAGCCTAAACCGCCTACCTGGATCAGCACCAGCAGCACCGCCTGGCCAAAGCCACTCCATTGGGTGTAGGTATCGACCAGGGAAAGGCCCGTCACACAGGTCGCGGATGTGGCGGTGAACAGCGCCGTGCCAAAGCCGCAGCTATGCCCGTTTCGAGAAGCCACCGGCAAACACAGCAATGCGCTGCCCAGCAGAATCAGCGCCAGAAATACCAGCACAATATACCGCTCCGGCGACATTTTCTCCCCGCGTCGCTCCAGCCGGCGGGCCAAGCGCCGCGCCAACGCGCGTGAACATTGCATCATAGTCGGCCTCCATCCAGCAGCAGGCACGCCCCAGCGGGGCCGCAAAACAGCGCCTGCAGCTGGCTATACTTATTTATAATATAGCACATTTCCGCTCCCATTTCAATACAAGCAGAGCGATTTCCCGCCCGATAAAACGATCCCACCGGCGGCAAGCCGTCGGTGGGATGAAAAAGCAAGATGAAATTAGCCCTTCAGCGCCTCTTCCACCGCGACTGCCACTGCGACCGTCGCGCCGACCATGGGGTTGTTGCCCATGCCCAGGAAGCCCATCATCTCAACGTGGGCCGGGACAGAGGAGGAACCGGCAAACTGGGCGTCGGAGTGCATCCGGCCCATGGTGTCGGTCATGCCGTAGGAAGCGGGGCCTGCAGCCATGTTATCCGGGTGCAGGGTACGGCCCGTGCCGCCGCCGGAGGCAACGGAGAAGTACTTCTTGCCCTGCTCGATGCACTCTTTCTTGTAAGTGCCAGCGACCGGGTGCTGGAAGCGGGTCGGGTTCGTGGAGTTACCGGTGATGGAGACATCCACACCCTCCTGGTGCATGATAGCGACACCTTCGCGGACGTCGTCAGCGCCGTAGCAGCGGACATTGGCACGCTCGCCTTCGGAGTAGCGGACCTCGCGGACAATGTTCAGCTTGCTTGTAGCATAGTCAAACTGGGTCTGCACATAGGTAAAGCCATTGATGCGGGAGATAATCTGTGCCGCATCCTTGCCTAGGCCGTTCAGAATGACGCGCAGGGGCTCCTTGC
>CAUBQU010000128.1 GCA_958438185.1 uncultured Oscillospiraceae bacterium | reverse complement strand
GGCCATCTCCACCCTCTTCCTCCCGCCCGACTGCAAGACGATGGAAGAGTGCAAGGAGAAGTATGGCGATCAGATCACCATCATCGGCAGCATTCCGCCCTCCAATATCGTCACCGATACGGAGGAGCAGATCCGTGCCGAGTGCCGCCGCGAGATGGACGCCTATAAGAAGAATGGCGGCTTCATCCTCTCCACCGGCTGCGAATATCCGGCCCAGCTGCCCGACCATTACGCCCGCGTCATTGTCGAGGAAGCCAGAACCTACGGCAAGTATTGATTTTCGGGAGGTAGCAGTCCATGTTTGAAACTCCCATGGCCAGTGTCGCCCTCAAGACGATCCTGGAAAAAGCCTGGAGCGGTGTTCGCATGAGCCGCAGCAATCTGCGGTATCTGCTGAGCATCGACGAGCACAGCCTGTTCTCCAAGTACATCCGGCAAAGCGCCGCCATGCTGACCCGGCTGTGGACGGAAAATTCCGCGGCCATCCTCGGCTCCATTGGCATCGAGATCTCTCCCTGCCCCGGCGGCTGCCGCTTCTGCTCCTTCGGCTATGAGCACACCGATTTTGAGCCCTACCGGATGGACAAAGCCACGCTGGCGCATAAAATTCAGGAGTTTTGCGCCCATGATGACGTCTACGGCATCGTCTTGGTCACGATGCACAATTACGACCAGGACTTTCTGCTGGAGATGACCCGCTGCGCGCTGGACACAGTTCCCCACGGCACGCAAGTGTGGCTGAACATCGGCGACAGCGACCCAGACTTCCTCCAGCAAGCGGCCGCCATGGGTGTGGAAGGCATCTACCACGTCTGCCGTCTCCGTGAAGGGACGGACACAGAGCTGCGCCCGGAGGACCGCATCGCGACGATGCGCCACGCCAAGGAGGCCGGCCTCAAGGTCTTCACCTGCTGCGAGCCCATCGGCCCGGAGCACACGGTGGATGAGCTGGTCGACAGCGTCTTCCTCGCCATCGACCTAGGGCTGGATATCAACGCGGCCATGCCGCGTGTCGCCGTCCCCGGTTCGCCGATGGCGCACTTGGGCACGATCAGCCCGGATCGCCTGGCCCACATCGTGGCGTGCATCACGCTGGCGTTCTGTAACGTCGGCCACCCGTTTATGATGGTCCACGAGCCGTCCTTGCCCGGCCTGCAGTGCGGCGCCAATCTCATCATGGCAGAGTCTGGCTCCAACCCGCGCGACAGCGCTCAGGATACCTCCGGGCACCGCGGTATGGATATGGCTCAGTGCCGTCAGATGCTCTTTGATGCCGGGTTTGATTACCTCCGCCGCGGCAATATGCACAAGATCCCGCTGACAGCGGAATATCTCCAGCAGTGCGCCGACTGATCGTCGCCGCCTGCCGTATATGTTCCCGGGCGTAGCCCAGCCCGGCCAACATAAAGGCTCCTTACACAACGCGAAGAACCGGCTGCAAGCGGAGCTTGCAGCCGGTTCGATTTGCGCCGCGCGCAGCGCAAACGCTGCGAGACTTTTGACAGACTAAATGCCCGCAGCCTCTCAGGGAGGCCGCGGGCATTCTTTCTATTATTCCCGTGCGGCTTGCGCAGACGCGTATTTTTCTTATTCCTCCGGCGTGACGATGGCGATATGCACTTCGTCCAGTTGCTTCTGTTCTACCGGGGTCGGAGCGTTCATCATGACATCTTGGGCGTTCTTGTTCATCGGGAACGGGATGATTTCCCGGATGGAGTCCTCCCCTGCCAGCAGCATGACCATCCGGTCCACGCCAGGCGCAATGCCCGCATGGGGGGGCGCGCCGTAGGTAAAGGCGTTGTACATGGCCGGGAATTTGGCCTTGACATCCGCCTCGCCGAGGCGGACCAACTCAAACGCCTTGACCATGATATCCGGCTCATGGTTCCGCACCGCGCCGGAGCTGAGTTCCACGCCGTTGCAGACCAGGTCGTACTGAAAGGCGGTAATGCGCAGCGGGTCGACCTCGCCCCGCTCGGCCTTTTCCAGGATCTCCAGGCCGCCGTTGGGCATGGAGAAGGGGTTGTGGCAGAATTCCAGCTCGCCGCTCTCCTCGCCGATCTCGTACATAGGGAAGTCGACGATCCAGCAGAATTCGTAGCGCTCCTTGTCCATATGGCCGGGGACCGCCGCGCCCAGCTTGGCGCGCAGGACACCCGCCGTCTTCTGGGCCGCCAGCTTCTTGCCCGCCGTCACGCCGACAAAGCAGCCCGGCGTCAGGCCCAGCGCCGCAGTGATCTCCGCCTGCTTTTCCGTCAGGAATTTGGAAATACCGCCGGCAAAATTGCCGCTCTCATCGACCTTGAACCAGTAGGGCTTGTTCCCCGCCTGGACCTCGACCTCGTTGCAGAGCTTATCGACAGCCTTCCGCGCCAAGCTGCAATCCGGCACGACGATAGCCTTGACAGTATTGCCCGCCGCAAAGGGCGCAAACTCGCTGCCTGCGACAAGGGCCGTCATATCCTGTACCTCCAGATCGATTCGCAGGTCCGGTTTGTCCGAGCCGTAGCGCTCCATGGCATCCCGATAGGTGATGCGGCGGAACGGCGCATCCGATGCGACATGATACGCGCCGTACTTGGCGAAGATTGGCGGCAGCACATCCTCCAAGACAGCGAAGACATCGTCCTGATTGGCAAACGCCATCTCCATATCCAGCTGGTAAAATTCACCGGGGCTGCGGTCGCCGCGGGCATCCTCATCGCGGAAGCAGGGGGCGATCTGGAAATAGCGGTCGAAGCCCGCCGTCATCAGCAGCTGCTTGAACTGCTGCGGGGCCTGGGGCAGCGCGTAGAATTTCCCCGGGTGCTTCCGGGCCGGGACGAGATAGTCCCGTGCGCCCTCGGGGCTGGAGGCCGTCAAGATCGGCGTCGTGATCTCCAGGAAGCCGTGGGCCGTCATTGCCTGGCGCAGTGCCGCGACAACATTGCAGCGCAGCACGATATTATTCTTGACCGCCGGGTTGCGCAGGTCCAGATACCGGTACTTAAGGCGCACCATCTCGTCGGCGTCCCGGCTGCGGTTGACCTCAAAGGGCAGCTCATTGTGGCGGCAGCGGCCGAGAATTTCAATCTTCTCCGGCACGACCTCGATCTCGCCGGTGGCCAGCTTCGGATTCTTGCTCGCCCGCTCCCGGACGGTGCCCGTCACCGCGATGGTGGATTCTTTGTTGACACTCTTAACGATCTGCAGCATCTCCGCCGTCTCAATGACGACCTGGGTCGTGCCGTAGAAGTCACGGACGACGACGAAGGCAAAATTCGCGCCGACCTCGCGGACGTTCTCCATCCAACCGACAATCTTCACCTGCTTCCCAGCGTCAGCCAGGCGCAGCTCGTTGCACGTATGCGTTCTGGATTGAAACATGCTCGTTCCCTCTTTCTTTCTCGTTATTCTAAGATGATCGGGCCCTGATTGGCCTCCGCCATCGTCTCCTGGATGCGGGACGCGGCAGCCGCCGGCGTCAGCGCCTCCTGCTGGCCAGTGGCCAGGTCCTTGAGGGCGACTGTCCCAGCGGCGATCTCGTCCTCGCCCAACAGGGCGGCGAAGCGGATGCCCATTTTATTGGCGTATTGCAGCTTCGCCTTGAATTTCTTCTGCTCGGCGTAGAGCTGTACCCGGATGCCCTGCTGCCGGAATTGGGTCGCCAGCTGAATGGCCGGGGCCATCTCCTCGCCCATCGGTAAGATAATGACATCGCAGGGCGCCACCGGCAGCGCCGGGTTCAGCAGCCCCTGCTCACCCAGGACGTAAAACAGCCGCGTCAGCCCGATGGAAATGCCGACGCCCGGCAGCTGCCGGTCCGTATAATACTCCGCCAGGTTGTCATACCGCCCGCCAGAGCAGACAGAGCCGATCTCCGGATGATCCAGCAGGACGGTCTCGTAAACTGTCCCGGTGTAATAGTCCAGGCCCCGGGCGATGGTCAGGTCTACGGCGAAATTCTCCGCCGGGACGCCGAAGCCCGCCAGATACTGCACCACCTGCGTCAGCTCTGCCAAGCCCTGGTCAAAGACCTCATCTCTGCCCTGGTAGGCGGCCAGCGCCGCCAGGACCTCTTCATTCGTGCCGGAGATGGCCATGAAGTCCAGGATGCGCCCGGCCTGCTCCGGATGCAGCTGCAGATCGTCCTCCAAAATCTTGCGGACATTCTCCGCGCCGATCTTATCCAGCTTATCCACCGTGCGCATGATATCCCCCGCCACGGCGGAAAGGCCCTGCATAGCATAGAAGCCGTTCAAAATCTTCCGGTTATTCACCCGGATCTGGAATCGGCGCAGCCCCAGGGAGCGGAAGGTTCTGCAGATGATGGACGGAATCTCCGCCTCGTTGAGGATGGAGAGCTTGCCGTCGCCGATGATGTCGATATCTGCCTGGTAAAATTCCCGGAACCGGCCCCGCTGGGCCCGCTCGCCCCGGTAGACCTTGCCGATCTGGTACCGGCGGAACGGAAATGAGAGCTCGTTATAGTGCAGCGCCACATATTTGGCCAGCGGCACCGTCAGGTCAAAACGCAGCGCCAAGTCGGCGTCGCCCTTGGAAAAGCGATAGATCTGCTTCTCCGTCTCGCCGCCGCCCTTGGCCAGCAGCACCTCCGCCGATTCGATCAGCGGCGTGTCCAACGGGGTGAAGCCGTAGAGGCTGTACGTCTCCCGCAGAACCTGCATCATCCGTTCCATCTGCATCTGCGGCCCCGGCAGCAGCTCCATAAAGCCGGATAGGGTCCGCGGTTTGATCTTTTCCATTGCAATGTTCCTTTCTATCGTCTTCGGCAAACGCCGTTTGGTATTCTTTTTTATATTTAATGTATCGAAA
>CAUBQU010000127.1 GCA_958438185.1 uncultured Oscillospiraceae bacterium | reverse complement strand
CACAGCTGACGCTGCGGTGGAGAATTTCCATAGAAAGGTAAGAATATCATGCAGAACATTGCGATTATTTATTGGAGCGGCACAGGCAACACCGAGGCAATGGCGGAGGCCGTTGCAGAGGGCGTCAAGCAGGCAGGCGCGGTGGCAGAGCTGATCGAGGCTTCCGCTGTCGACGCATCCCGCCTGAACGACTACAGCGCGCTTGCCTTTGGCTGCCCGGCCATGGGCTCAGAGGTCCTGGAAGAGGAGGTCTTTGACCCCATGTTCACGTCCATCGAGTCGATGCTCCAGGGCAAAAAAGTCGCCCTCTTCGGCTCCTACGGCTGGGGCGACGGCACCTGGATGGAGGACTGGCAGTCCCGCTGCCAAGGCGACGGCGCCGTGCTGGTGGCCGATGGCCTGACCTGCTGCGAAGCCCCGGACGACGACGCCTTGGCCGCTTGCCGCGCCCTGGGCGAAAAGCTGGCAGCAGAATAATAAGTAAATAAGCAAAGACATTCCCCAAGTTTTTCCCAGAAAAGCGTCAGTTTTCACTGGCGCTTTTCATATTATATCAAAATATTCTATCAAATTCCGGGCACACTAGGAAAAAACAGGAGGTGGCCGGATGGAAGAGAAGAACCAGGAGCAGCAGGCGCTGCAGCAGATCATCGACCTGGGCGCGGCAACGACGAAAACAGCGGAGGGGACCATCTACACCCTGACGATCATCGGCCAGATCGAGGGGCACCAGGTCCTGCCGGAGACGGTCAAGACGACGAAATATGAGCACGTGCTGCCACTGCTTGCCAGCATCGAAGAGAGCCAGGATATCGACGGGCTGCTGCTTTTGCTCAATACCGTCGGCGGCGATATCGAGGCCGGGCTGGCCATTGCCGAGCTGATCGCCGGGATGAAAAAGCCGACGGTCTCCCTCGTCCTGGGCGGTGGGCATTCCATCGGCGTGCCGCTGGCTGTCTGCGCCAAGCGGTCGATGATCGTACCGACAGCGAGCATGACGATCCATCCGGTGCGGATGACGGCGTCATCGTCGGCGCGCCGCCGACGTACCGGTATTTTAACCGGATCCAGGAGCAGATCGTCACCTTTGTCACGGCAAATTCCCGCATCCGGCGGCAGCAGTTTTTGGATTATATGATGCAGACCGGCGAGATGGCGACGGACGTCGGAACCGTCGTCTACGGGCGGGAGGCCGTCGCCTGCGGGCTCATCGACCAGCTGGGCAGCCTGGGCGACGCGCTGCGCTGCCTGCACCGGATGATCGGCCGTCAGCGCCAGGGCAGCCGCGGCAAGGGGAAAAAGCGATAAAGCAAGAAAGGTATGGAAATTCCTCCGGTTTTGTGCTATGATTATAAATACGGCATAGTGCGGCATCACGCCGCCCATTTTGCAAGACCGGAGGCATGCCATGGCTTATATACTCGCAATTTTATGGGGGCTCGTGCAGGGCCTGACCGAGATCCTGCCGGTCTCCGGGTCTGCCCATATGGCGATCCTGGAACGGGTCTTGGGCCAGACGGCGGCGCGAACGGAGCAGCGCTTTTTCTACGGATTGCTGGACCTGGCACTGGCGGCGGCGGTGCTGATCGCCTACCGGCGTGAGCTGGGCGCTGTGTTTCGCGCGTTTTCGCAGAAAACGGCCCGGTCCGCAGAGCGCAGCGTGCGCCAGGCCGGGCGGGAGCGCCGCAGGCTCGTGCTGCTGCTGGCTGTTGGTCTGCTGCCGCTGGTTCTTGAAATTTTACTGCAGCGCTGGACAGCGTCGCTTTACACCAAGCCCCTTGTCTGGGCGGCGTTCCTGGCCCTCGGTGGCCTGGTCCTCTTTCTCTCGACAGCGCGAACCGGCGGGGAGAAGGACGCGCGGCAGATGCGTCTGCCGGACGCGCTTCTGATTGGCGCGGCGCAGGCTGTCAGCGTCCTGCCAGGCCTATCCCGGACGGGGCTGACGGTCGCAGCAGGGCTGTACCGGGGGGCGAAGGCGGAATTCAGCTTGGAATATTCCTTCCTGCTCGCCGTGCCGTTCTGGCTGGGGGCCGGGATTATCCGCATCATCCAGGGCTGCGTGGCGGGGGTCACAGCGGCGCGGCTGCCGGCGTATTTGGCCGGGGCGGTCGTCTGCATTTTCGCGGCGCGCTTTGCGCTGGGGAGCCTGCGCCGGTTGACGCGGAAAAAAAGCTGGAGCTATTTCGCCTATTACAGCTGGGCCGCCGCAGTCTTTTCCATCTTTCTGTTTTTGATCACCTAAGGAGTTTCTCTATGGCCAAGCAAACCAAAAAAACAACGCAAAAAAGCACCGCCAAGCAGACGGCGGAAAAGCGCTCCAAGCAAAATAAGGCCCTGGAGAAGAGCGCCAAGCCCATCCGCCGGGAAATCGGCGCGGCCATCTGTCTGTTTTTTGGAATCTTTACGATCCTGAGCATTTTTGGCGTCAAGTCCTGGTTTACAACGAAGCTGCTTGCGCCGTTTTGCAAGGGGCTGGTCGGCAACGCCGGGTTCTACATACTGCCAGCCTCGTTTTTCTTCAGTACGTTCATTCTGCTGTTCCACGGCGGGCGGCCGGTCCGTCTGCGGGTCACGGCGTGCTTTGTGATGGCCGGGTGCATCGGCGCGATCACGCATCTGTTTCTGGACACGGTGGAGATCCCCTGGGGCATCTCCATGGTCGCGGCCCTCTACCGCGGCGGCATCGCCGGAACGACGGGCGGCCTGCTCTGCGGCTTTTTTGCTATGCTGCTGGAGCTTATTTTCAGCAAGATCGGCGCGGTCCTGATCTTTGTGATCCTGCTGATTTTAAGTCTGCTCTGCGCGCTGAATATGACGATCGCCGGGATCGCCCAGGCGGTGAAGAACCGCCCGAAGCTGGAGTACGACGAGCCGGAAGAGCCACAGGACAATGCGGCCGCCGTCGTCAATTATGTTGCCCAGAAGCACATCGACCATGTGCAGAAAAAGCGGGCGGCGGATTTTGATCTGCCGGTGGACGATCCACCCGCGCCGGTCCAGAAGCGGGGCCGCAAGCGGGACGTCCCGTCGCCGGATGAATTTATCCTGGAAAAGCGGGCCCAGGCCAAGCAGGCGGCAAGCAAGGCCGCCGCAAGCGAACCCGCCCCGGCAGCGTCGGCCCCGGTCGAGCCGCCGGTCGAAACGCCGCAGGCAGCGTCTGCCCCCGCGCAGCCGGAGGAGCCGCCGGTGGATATTCTGGCGTCCCTGCCCCAGGAGGAGCCGGTGGAGGTCGCCGAAGTGGCCCCCGTGCAGGCCCCGGCACCGCAGCCGGAACCCGCCGCTGCCCCTGCCTGGCAGGCGGCAGAGCCGACCGTCTCGGAAGAGGAGGTCGCAGCAGTCAACCAGCGCCTGCAGGCGCAGAAAAAGCAGGAGCGCGCCGAAGCAGCCCTGGCCAAAGAAGAAGTCATCCAGCAGCTGGAGCGCTCCGGCCAGGAGCCGGCAGTCCAGTATCACTATCCCCCGGTGAACCTGCTGACCCCCGGCAAGGCCGGCGTCGACGGCACCCAGGAGATGCGGGAGAACAAAGCCCGCCTGGACGAGACGCTGCATAACTTTAATATCGACGCCACCATCGTCAATATCATCCGCGGCCCGTCCGTCACCCGGTACGAGCTGGAGCTGGCCAGCGGCGTCAAGCTGGCGAAGCTGACGAATCTCTCGGAGGATATCGCCCTGGCACTGGGCGCGACGGGGGTGCGCATCTCCGCCATCCCGGACCGGATCTCCATCGTCGGAATCGAGGTCCCCAATAAGCTGGTCAGCACCGTTTCCCTGCGGGAGGTTATCGACAGCCCGCAGTTTGCCAAGGCGAAGTCCAAGCTGTCCTTCGCCGTCGGCAAGGACATTGGCGGCAACTGCGTCGTCGGCGATATCGCCCGGATGCCGCATATGCTGATCGCCGGTACGACGGGCTCCGGCAAATCCGTCTGCATGAACAGCATCATCATCTCTCTGCTCTATAAGGCGACGCCGGAGGAGGTCAAGCTCATCATGGTCGACCCGAAGATGGTCGAGCTGGGCATTTACAACGGCATCCCCCATCTGCTGATTCCCGTCGTGACGGACCCGAAAAAAGCAGCGGGCGCGCTGCAGTGGGCCGTCACCGAGATGATGCGCCGGTACCGGATGATGTCCGACGCCGGGGTGCGGAACTTGGAGGAATACAACAAGCTGGCCGCCACCAGCGAGGACTACGACAAAATGCCCCAGATCGTCGCCGTCATCGACGAGCTGGCGGACCTGATGCTCGTGGCCGCCAAGGAGGTCGAGGAGTCGATCTGCCGGGTGGCCCAGATGGGCCGTGCGGCGGGCATTCATCTGATCGTCGCGACCCAGCGGCCCTCGTCGGATGTCATCACGGGCCTGATGAAGGCGAATATCCCCTCGCGCATCGCCTTCGCCGTGGCCTCGGCGGTGGACTCCCGCATTATTCTTGATACACTGGGCGCGGAAAAGCTCATCGGCCGGGGTGATATGCTCTACGCGCCCCTGGGCCAGGGGCGGCCCCGCCGGATCCAGAGCTGCTTTATCACCGACGAAGAGGTCCAGGCCGTCGTCAGCTTTATCAAGGACCGGGAGGCGGGCGCTGTCTACGCCCAGGATGTCATGGACGAGATCGATAAGCGGGCTGAGCAGAGCGGCAAGGGCGGCCACGGCGCATCCGCTGCCTCCGTTGCAATGGACGACGGGCCTTACCAGGATGAGCTGCTGCCCGCCGCCGTCGAAGTCATTTTGGAGACGGGGCAGGCGTCGGTCTCCATGCTGCAGCGGCGGCTGAAGCTGGGCTATGCCCGGGCGGCCCGCATTGTGGACGAAATGGAGGACAAG
>CAUBQU010000126.1 GCA_958438185.1 uncultured Oscillospiraceae bacterium | reverse complement strand
CGCTGTCCTTGACCTGATTTGTTTTCACAATGTCGGCAAGGCTGTTCATTTTTCCGAAACTCATACCTGCCACCGCCTATCCAAGCGAAGCAACAGATTGACGGTGTTCCACACCTGCTGTGCAGCTCCGGCGTTATCCGCAAAGAAACCGCCCGTGCTGCCGTCCCGGCTTTCATACTTCAAAATATTGTCTAACTTTTTGGGGTCACTTCACCCGCATAGCGGGTGGTTCTCTTTCTACGAATAGAAGCTCGCGCCGAAGCTGACCTGGTAGCGCGTGGCGGTGTGGGTGAAGCGGACCTTCGTCGTGCCTTCCGGCAGGCTGACCCGGGCGGCGCTGCTGACCGCGCTGGCGCTGCCGTCTGCGCCGTGCCAGGTATAGCCGCTGCTCGTGCGCGTGACGGTGCCGTAGTTTGCCCAGGCGTCCGGCGCGTCCGCCGTCTTGACCCAGACGGTGACAGGGGCGTAGGCGTCATAGTCCTGGTCCAGGACGGCCTGATAGCCCTGCTCCGGGTCGATCTTGTAGCCGTATTCCGTAGCCCGGTGAGATAGAAGCTCGTCAGGGTGTAGTCCCCCGCCTCCAGCCGCTTCTCGTCCAGGAACAGCAGCTCGTCCTCCTGGACTGTCGTGTACGGGTCCTGCCCGTCGTTTGTCATCCCATAGCCCTGGAGCGTCACGTTCACGGAGAAGTAGTTTTCCACGCTTTTGCCCGCCTGCAGCAGGTTGACGCCGCCGGTGATGTCCCTGCCGCCGCTCTTGCTGGCGCGGCAGTAGTCGCCCTTGTAGGAAAGGTCCGGCGCGACGTAGGTATAATTTCTGCTGCCCGTCGCCGTCTTTGTGTCGCCGTCGTATCCGTTTACGCTGGCGGTGTAGGAATTGGTGACGACGCTCGTCGTCTCCAGCATCGACCGGGGGTAGCGGGCCAGGACGTAGATCGTTTTCGAGTAGGCGGTTGTCGCCGTGCTGTTCGGCCCGTCCGTATCAAAGATGGTCTGCTCAAATTCCGCCTGGCTGCCCAGGGTATAGCTGCCCGCACTCGTGGCGCGCCAGCCGACAAATTCGCCGTAGTCCCCCAGGTCCTCCTGGAGGGTGAAGGTAAACGGCTGCGTCCCCCGCTTGAGGGTCGTATAGAGCTGCCATTCGACATAGAAATAATCCGCCGCGTCCGCGGGCTTTTCGCCCCAGGCGTCCTGCCAGAGCTCGTACTTGTGGTTCACCGACTTATAGGCCTCCGGCTTCTTCGTCTCGGTGTGGACGGAAACCGAGAGCTGCTCCGATTCCGCCGTCAGGTCCCCCTTGGAGTCCTTGACGCGGAAATCCGCCTGAATTTCGCCCTTTTCGTACCCATCTGCCACCTGATACGGGTAAAAATCATAGCCGATCTGGCAGGTGAAGTGATACGATGCCTCGATGGTCCGGTAGTTGCGGATGACGATCTCGCCGGTCTCCTCGTCGATGGTGTAATGAAACCCCGTGTCGCCCGTCTCCGCCGGGGGCCTTGGCCAGGGGGACGGAGATGGTATCGACCGCCTTACCGTCCCGGCCATAGAACAGGTGCGCCGGGAGCCGAATTTCGATCTGCCCGGCGGGGATGTCCTCATCGCCGCCCTTGGTGAAGTCGATCTGGTAGGCCGCCCGGGTCTTTGTATTCGACGCCGGGGTGATGGAAAGGTCGTTCCCCTCCGGCGTCCCGGTGATCCACGTCAGGGTATGCAGGGCGATATTCCCGTCGCCGGACTTGGCTGTCACCGTGACCGCCGCCTCCGGGGCAGGACAGGAGAGCGTATACCCGCTGACGCTGCCCGTGGCGGTATACGTCCCCGCCGCCGCGGTGCTGACGTTCGACAAATCCCACGTCACGGGAACAGACTGGACCCGCCCCGTGATCGCGCCGCCCGCGTCGCAGGCAAACCAGCCCGCCTCGCCGTCCGCCGTGCCGTAGACGCGGTACGCCGTCCCGCTGGCCCCGGCATAGGTATAGACGACGATCTCCCCCGCCGCATAGCGGGCGTCCGCGTCCTCCGGCGCGGTGTAGGCCCCGGCGTTCTCTGGCTTGGCTTGCTGGAACGCCTGGGGCGCCGCCGCGACGACAGCCGTCAGCGCCGCTAGAAAGTCCGCCGCGCTGACCGGGTCGCCCGTCTTGTAAGAGACGCTTGCGACGGGGTTTGCCGCCTCAAAGGATAGAATTTGGCCCCCACCGCCCCGGCGACCGTCCCGCTGGGCAGCAGAGCAGCAGGGCAGAAAGCAAGCCCGCCAGGCAGCGCGCCCGGAAGGAATGTTGCTTAGAATATTTCCAAGAATGCTGGGAAACATGCGGCTTTTTCATGTCGCGCCCTCCTTCAATTCAAATCGTTCTGATGGCAAAAAATGCAAAAATCGCAGCCCCCCGTCACGCGCCCGCCGCCTGCACACAGCGGACGGCTTCGCGCATCGCGCCGCCAGGGGTGCAGGTAAAGAGCGTCAGGGCCCAGCCGCCGGAGATCATCTCGTCGACATCCCCCGCCCCCAGCCGCTCGGCGGCGGCGACGGTGTAGCAAAACTGGTTCCCGTCCACATCCGTAAACGTGACGCCCATCCCCGGCGCCGCCTGCAGCAGGGGCCGGAAGTGCCCCGGGTAATTGTGCCCGCAGAGCACCAGATTGTCGAGGTACGCAGAGCCCGCGTACCGGCAGGGGGCCGTGTCAAGGTCCCCGCTTTCCCAATCGCGCTGCACCGGCAGCTGCAGCCCCAGCGCCGGGATCTCCAAAAGGCCGATATACCGCGCGCCGGATAGCGTCAGCTCCGGCATATCCATCTGGGGGTTTAAAAGATAATCCGGCAGCGCGTCCGCCGCCCCGGCGTCCTGCGCCTGCGCGATCGCGTCCGCGACAGCCGCGGCGGCAGATGCCGCCCGCCTGCCCGCCTGCCGGGCCGTCCAGAGGTACTTCCCCGTCAGCCCCAGGGCCAGCAGCAGGAGCAGCGCCCCGGCGAGCAGCCACGGCGCGCCCTTACGACGCACGTCCGCTGCCCTTCCGGCGCACCAGGCCGATGACAATGCAGCCCAGGCCCGCCGCCGCCAGCGCCAGCACCGGCCACCACAGCTGCCCCGTCTGCGGCAGCGACGGGCGGCCCGGCCTGCCGGGCGTCGTCGGGGTCGTCGGTGTTGTCGGGGTCGTTGGCGTTGTCGGGGTCGACGGCTTTGCCGTGTTCGTCACGGTAAACGTGATCCCCTCCTGGGAGACGGCCTGGGTGTAGCCGGTGACGGCGTCCTCCGTCACGAGCCACTCGTGCCCCCGTTCCAGGTTGTCCCAGGCGTAGCGCCAGTCATTCTCGGCGCTGAGGGTGACGGTGTCGTATGCCTCCCCGTCGCACAGCAGGTGGACGGTGATGTTTTCCGGCCGTCCGCTCTCCTTCTGCGCGTCGTCCCAAATTTTCAGGACCTTCCGCGTCACAAGCCGATCGTCCGGGTCGTCCGCCGGGTTCTGCTCCCCCTCCACCTTGGGGTACGCCGTCACGGCGTAATCCCAGGTGTTCTCCTCCAGGTTTTCGCCGGGGAGGAAGACCAAAAACGGCGTCGCCGCGTAGGTCACATCGCCGATAGTCCGGCGGCTGCCGATTACAAGATACAGCCCCGCAGAGAGCGCGAAGCGCAGCGTCCCCGTCTCGTCCGTCTGGCCGGTCGCGTCCGGTTCCAGCGCGTCCTGCCAGACGTAGCCCTTCAGCGTCGTCGCCAGGGCCGCCCAGCCGGACTGGTCCTGCCCGTCCAAGGCGATGGGGTAGCCGGAAAACCGCGCCGTCCGCGTCATGCGGGCGTAGGCGTCCACCGCCGCGACGCGGTAAAGGTCAAACTGCGCGCCGGAGAGCTTCGTCTCCCCCTGCTCGTAGACAATGGTCAGCTGGGCGTCGCGTTCCGGGTCGATGACCCCCGCCGCCAGGGCCGGGGCCGCAGCGCAAAGCGCCGTCACGCAGGCCAGGGCCAAGCCCAGAGCGCGGCGCAAAAACTTTCTCATACGTCTTCCTCCTTCTTCCGCCGTTTCTTTTGTCGTATTAAAATAAAAAGTAAGACCGCCAGCGCCGCGCCGCCCGCTAAAAACACGGGCCATACCGCCCCGCCGCGCCCAGACGCCGCCGTCTCCACGATCGGCTGCGCGTCCGCTGCGTTCTCGATGCGATGCCCCCGCACCAGCAGCCGGTGGGTGTTGATGCCATAGGGCGTGCAGGTCATCAGCGTGCAATAGTCCATCCCGGGGACGATCTCCAGCGCCGCCGTCTCCTGGGGCTCGACGGTCAAAATTTGATCGACCTCATACGTCAGCACCTCGTCCAACACCCGGACGAGGAATGTATCGCCAAGCTCCAGCTTGTCCAGGTCCGTAAACAGCTTCGCACTGGGCAGCCCCCGGTGCCCGGAGAGGACACTGTGGGTGCTCTCACCCCCCACCGGCAGGCTCGTCCACGCCAGATGCCCGACAGCCTGCTGCAAAACAACGTCTTCTGTCCCATGGTACACCGGCAAGGAAACATGGATGGCCGGGATCTCGACCGTCGCCATGACGCCGGTGCCGTCTAAATTCAAAAGCTTCTCATACTGCGCCGTCTCGCTCTGCGTCAGCGCATACCGCTGGGGCGTGCGCGCCAGCGCCGTGTTATACGCCTGGGCCGCCGCCAAAATCTCCTGGCAGCGCCCCGCGTCCAATTCCTCCACGGCGTCTGCATACGCGGCAATGGCCCGGGACTGGTGCAGGGCATTGATAGAATCGCTCACCGTCGGGTACAGCAGCAGCCCCGCCCCCAGCACGTATACCAGGGCGATGGCGATGGTGCTAAGCTTCTTTTTCATCCCGGCCCCCCCTC
>CAUBQU010000125.1 GCA_958438185.1 uncultured Oscillospiraceae bacterium | reverse complement strand
GGGTATAGACCCCCGGCAGCGTGCAGATATGGCGGGTATCGAGGACGACCTTATCCTGCAGCTTCTCCATCTGCGCCTTGAGCTCCGAATGGCCGACCAGGATGACGACGAGGTCGACATCCCGCAGGAAGGCGTCAAAATCATGGTACTGGTTGGGGACAAGGTCGCGCTTGACCATCGGGTCATATACCTTGACCTGACCGGCGGCCAGATGGCGCTCCAGGTTCTCCAGCATCTGCAGGGTCGGGCTCTCGCGGACATCGTCGACGTCCTCTTTATACGTCAGGCCGTACAGGCCGACGCGGCGGGTATCCGTGATGCCGCGCTCGCGCATAACGTCGGCGATGCGGCCCAGGACGAATTCCGGCATGGAGTCGTTCGTCAGGCGGGCGCATTTGATGAGCTTGGCCAGCATGGGGTAATCCCCCACCAGGAACCACGGGTCAACGCTGATGCAATGGCCGCCGACGCCGGGGCCGGGGTTCAGGATATTGACCCGGGGGTGCTTATTGGCGATGCGGATGATCTCGTAGACATCCATCCCGTCGCTGCGGCAGATCTTGGCCAGCTCGTTGGCATAGGCGATGTTGATATCGCGGAACGTGTTCTCCACGACCTTGGTCATCTCCGCCGTGCGGATATCCGTCACGACGATCTCGCCCTGGCAGAACGTCGCGTAGGCGGCCTTGACCTTTTCGCCGATGGCGGGCTCGTCGGCGCCGATGGTCCGGGAGTTGTGCTGCAGCTCATAGACCATATTGCCGGGGATGATGCGCTCCGGCGCGTGGACCAGGTGAATGTCCTTCCCGATGGTGAAGCCGGCGGCTTCGACGACGGGGCGGACGAACCGGTCGATGGTGCCGGGGCTGATCGTCGATTCGACGACGACCGTCGCGCCCTTGGGGCAGACCTCCATCACGTCCTGCACCGCGCCGATGACATAGCGCGGGTCGATCCGCTTACTGGCTTTGTCGTACGGGGTCGGAACAGCGACGATGTAAAGGTCCGTCTTTTGATAGGCCGTCGTAAACTGGATGCCGCTGGCGACGGCGCTGTGGAACAGCTCCGGCAGGCCCTTCTCCTCAAAGGAGAGCTCCCCCGCCTGCAGCTTCTCCACGATGGCGGCGTTGTAGTCCGTCCCGACGACTTCGTTGCCGTGGGCCGCGAACATCAGCGCAGTCGGCAAGCCGATATATCCCAATCCGATCACATTTATCATAATACATTCGCTCCATTTTTTCGGGGCATCGCCGCCCCGGTCGTTCTTCCATGCGATCCCGCATAATTGCTATTAGTGTATCATTAACGACAGGAAAATGCAATTGTTTCCCGCAGAATTTAAAAAAACTTCAAAAAACATGCCAGACCGGTAGGCGATGGGATTGACACGCCGGGGCGGGCGTGCTATACTGACACGGAATAAGTTAGCGCCCGCAAACTGCGTGGCGTTTTCCTCATGTCTAACGGTTAGTTTTTGCTAACTCACAGAGAAAGGAGTTTTGGTATGGCAATTGTGGAACTGCACGACGTGAGCCGGGTCTACCAGAGCGGGACGCATACGCTGCGGGCGCTGGACCATGTCGATCTCAGCCTGCGGGAGGGGGAATTTATCGTCATCCTCGGCCCGTCCGGCGCGGGGAAAAGCACGCTTTTGAACCTCCTGGGCGGGCTGGACAGCCCGACGGAGGGCAAGATCATCGTCGACGGGCAGGATATCTCCACCCTCTCTCGGGATGAGCTGGCGGATTACCGGGCGGCGAAGGTCGGCTTCGTCTTCCAGTTTTATAACCTGGTGCCGACGCTGACGGTGCATGAAAATGTGAAGCTCGTCAGCCAGATCGCACCGGAGGCCCTCTCGGCAACAAAGATGCTGGAGGAGGTCGGGCTGGCGGACCACCTGCGGAATTTCCCGGCGGAGCTCTCCGGCGGCGAGCAGCAGCGGGTCTCCATCGCCCGGGCGCTGGCGAAGAACCCGAAAATTTTGCTCTGCGATGAGCCCACCGGCGCGCTGGACTCCCAGACGGGCGTCCTCGTTTTGAAGCTGCTGCTGCGGATGGCGCGGCAGTACGGCAAGACGATCGTCATCGTCACCCACAACCAGAACATCGCCCGGATGGCCGATACCGTCATCCGCGTCAAGAACGGGCGCATCCAGTCCCAGACGACGCAGGAGCACCCGGCGTCGGCCGACGAGATCGAGTGGTAAACGGGGTGGCGCTATGTTAAGAAAAAAACGACTGCGCACCATGCGCCGCTACCGGGCGCAATTTCTCTCCATGATCCTGCTGGTGGCCCTGGGCGTCGGGATCTTCTTTGCCTTCCAGATGGAATGGTACAGCATCCAGCGGGATACGGACCAGTTTTTTGAGAAGACCGGCTATGCCGATTACCGCATCGTCTCCCAGGCCGGGTTCGACGAGGCGGCGCGGGACCGCGTCGCGGCGCTGCAGGGGGTGACGAAGGTCAGCCGCTTTGTCAGCGTGAATGCCGATGTCACGGACCGCGACGGCGACAGCGTCGCCCTGACCGTCACGGAGGATGCGGATGTCTCCGGCTTCCTCGTGACAGACGGCGCGGCCTACGACGCAGCGCGGACGGATGGCATCTGGCTCTCCCAGCGCTACGCCGCGGCAAATGACTTTTCCGTCGGCGACAAGATCAGCCTGGCCTTCCAGAATTTCACGATCGAGACAAAGGTCCTGGGGCTCATCCGCGCGGGAGAATACCTGATCTGCGTCCGCGACGAGACCCAGCTGATGCCGGACTACGACACCTACGGCTACGCCTACCTCTCCCCCGCCCTCTATGAAAAGACCATCGGCGCGGCCTATTACCCGCAGCTGCATGTCCTATCCGGCCGCAGCAAGGCGGCGTTTACGGACGACGTGAACGCTGCGCTGGACCAGACACTGCTGGTCCTTTCCAAGGACGAGTCCCGGGCCTACGCCGGGGCCTCGGGGGAAATTGACGAGGGCAAGACCATGGGCTCCGTGCTGCCGGTGCTGTTCCTGCTCATTGGCGTTCTGACGATGATCAGCACGATGCATCGGATGACGGCCAAGGAGAAGACCCAGATCGGCACCCTCAAGGCCCTGGGCTTCCGGGACCGGCAGATCATCTGGCACTATGCGGGCTATGCCGCGACGGTCGGCGTCATCGGCCTGGCCGGGGGCGTCGCGGTCGGGTATTTTGTCGCGTGGTACATTATGAATCCCAACGGGTCCATGGGGACGTATTTCGATATGCCGTCGTGGCGGCTGTATCTGCCGGGGTTCTGCTATGCGATCCTGGCGGCGGTCTTTGTCCTGCTGGTGCTCATCGGCATCGCTTCGACGAAGCAGATGCTCAGCGGCAGCGCCGCCGACGCGCTGCGGCCGCTGACGCCGAAGAACGTAAAGCCCCTGCGCATCGAGCGGACGAAGTTCTTCCACAAGCTGGGCTTCGGCCCCCGCTGGAACCTGCGGGAGAGCATGCGCCACAAATCCCGGACGGCCATGAGCCTGCTGGGCATCGTCGGCTGCATGGTTATGATCGTCTGCGCCCTGGGAATGCGGGACACGATGGGCGCGTTTTTGAAGATGTATTACGATGACGCGACCCGCTACGAAACCCGTCTCTACCTGGCCAGCGACGCGACCGATGCGCAGCGCGAGGCACTTCTGCAGCGCTACGACGGCGACTGGAGCCAGACGACCAGCGTCGAGCTGGGCGACAAGGCCGTCAGCCTGGATATCTACGACCTGCCCCACGACCTCGTTCGCTTCCCGGAGGAGTCCGGCGAAACGTCGGGCCTGTCCGACGACGGCGCGTACCTGTGCATGCGCCTGGCGGACGAATTTGACCTCGCCCCCGGCGACACCTTCACCGTCAGCCCCTACGGCCAGGACGAGACCTACACCCTCCGGGTGGCGGGCATCCGCCGCAGTGTCACGGAGAATATCATGCTCACGGCGGACTATGCCCGCGAGGTCGGCTTCACCCCGGCGGCGGATTCCATCTATACGTCAACGGAAAAGCGCGACATTTCGCAGGACGCCGCCATCAAGAGCGTCCAGTCCAAGCAGAGCATCGTCGACTCCTTTGATACGTTTATGGAGATCATGAATCTGATGATCGTTGTCTTTATCGTGGCGGCGGTCATTCTGGGGATCGTCGTGCTGTATAACCTGGGGGTCATGAGCTACGCCGAGCGCTACCGGGAGCTGGCGACGCTGAAGGTCGTCGGCTTCCGCGACAGCAAGATCCGAGGCCTGCTGGTCAGCCAGAATTTCTGGACAAGCCTTGTCGGCATCTGCATCGGCCTGCCCCTGGGCGTCGCAGCGCTGGATTACCTGCTGCACTCCATGGCCGGGGAATACGAGATGCGCCTGTCCATCGGCCCCGTCACCTACTGCGTGAGCATCCTCCTCACCTGCGGCGTCTCCGTCCTGGTCAGCCTGATGGTCGCCCGGAAAAACCGCAAGATCGACATGGTCGAAGCCTTGAAGGGAACGGAATAAGCTTTATATTGCACATCAAAAATCGCGGCGTGCACCCGAACTGGCGTACGCCGCGATTTTTTTCATTTACTATAAGAGAATACAAATCAAACCGCCGCTGCCGTCGTTGAGGATGCGGGTGAGGGCGGATTTGAATTTGTAGCGGGCCGTCTCCGGCATATGGCGCAGCTTGGTCTGCAGGCCGTCAGAGACAAGGTCGTAGACGGAGCGGCCGAAGAGATTGCTCTGCCAGAGCTTTTTCGGGTCGCCGTCGCAGGCGTCCAGGAGGTACTGCACCAGGTCCTGCGACTGCTTTTCATCGCCGACCATGGGGTTGATCTCCGCCTGCAGGTCGGCCCGCAGCATATGGA
>CAUBQU010000124.1 GCA_958438185.1 uncultured Oscillospiraceae bacterium | reverse complement strand
GCGGGGGGCTGCCCCCGCCCTAAGCGGCGTCTTTCTTCCCCGATTCTTTCTTCGCTGGTGAAGAAAGAATCGGGCCCCCGGAGGGCGCTAATAAATTTGTCTGGTAGAAATTAGCATGGAAAGATTTTCAAACTTGGCTTTTAAGCCTGGTGGAGTCGAGTGCTACGCTGCAAATTTGCTTTTGCGTTGCAGCAATGTATGGGTTCGACTACGCTGTATAAGCTCGAGTGACAAAATCAGAGATTTTGACTCTCGCTTATTAGCCAATCGCGCTGCGCTGCGCTTGCGCTCTTGGAGTCTCACCCATACACAAGGGAGCCTTTTTGGTGCCCAGCGCCGCAGGGATTTCTTGGCAAACCTGCCGCAACACCCCTCAGCCAGCTGCGCTGACAGCTCCCCTTTCAGGGGAGCCTTTTTTGTGCCCCCAGAGGGGGGACAGGGGCCTGCGTTGGGGCGCGGCCTTTGCCCAGCTCTTGCCATTGGGCGGGCAATCGCGTATAATAACGGAAAGTATACGCTTGGAGTAGGGCAGAGGAGGCGGGAGAACGGATGAAACGATTGGTCATCGGCGTGCTGGCGCATGTGGACGCCGGGAAAACAACGCTGTGCGAAGGGCTGCTCTATACCGCAGGCCAGCTGCGGCGGCTGGGCCGGGTCGATCACGGCGACACTTGCCTGGATCACGAGGCCCTGGAGCGGCGGCGCGGCATCACGATCTTCTCCAAGCAGGCCCCGCTGCGCCTGCCGGAGGCGGAGCTGACGCTGCTCGATACGCCGGGCCATGTGGATTTTTCCGCCGAGATGGAGCGGACGCTGCAGGTGCTGGATTATGCGATCCTCGTCATCAGCGGCACAGACGGCGTCCAGGCCCATACGGCGACGCTGTGGCGGCTGCTGCGGCGCTACCGGATCCCGGCGTTTGTCTTTGTGACGAAAATGGATCTGCCCGGGGCGGACCAGGCGCAGCTTTTGGCGCAGCTGCGGCAGAAGCTGGACCCGGGCTGCGTCGATATGACCGCGCCGGGCTGGCAGGAGGAGCTGGCCCTGTGCGACGAGGGTGTTTTGGAGGGCTATCTGTGCGCTGGGACCCTCTCGGACGAGACGGCAGCAGGGCTGATCGCCGCTCGGCGGGCCTACCCCTGCTATTTTGGCGCGGGGCTGCGCCTGGTGGGGCTGGAGCCGCTGCTTTCCGGCCTGCAGCGTTTTACGCTGCAGCGCACGCCCCTGCCCACCTTTGGCGCCAGCGTGTTTAAGATCAGCCGCGACAGTCAGGGAAACCGCCTGACCTTTCTCAAGGTCACCGGCGGGACGCTTCAGGTCCGCGATGCCGTTGGGACGGAGAAGGTCAGCCAGCTGCGGGTCTACACCGGGGCAAAATTTGCGCCGGTCTCGCAAGTCGAGCCCGGCGGCGTGTGCGCTGCCCTGGGCCTGCAGGAGACGCGCAGCGGCCAGGGCCTGGGCCTGCAGCCGGATGCGCCTGCGCCCCAGCTGCGCCCCGTGCTCCGCTACCGGCTGCGCCTGCCGCCGGACTGCGATACCCAGACGGCGCTGCGCCGCCTGGCGGAGCTGGAGGAAGAGGACCCGCAGCTGCACATCGGCTACGACCCGGCCCTGCGGGAGATCTATCTTCAACTGATGGGCGAGGTGCAGATCGAGGTGCTGCAGCAGCTCATCCAGGCGCGGTTCGACCTGCCGGTGCAGCTGGACGAGGGGCGCATTCTCTATCAGGAGACCATTGCCGCCCCGGCGGAGGGCGTCGGCCATTACGAGCCGCTGCGGCATTATGCCGAGGTCCATCTGCTGCTGGAGCCCCTGGAGCCGGGCAGCGGCGTCGTACTGGACGCCGATTGCAGTGAGGATGTGCTGGCCCGCAGCTGGCAGCGGCTCATCCTGGCGGAGCTTGCGGCAAAGCAGCACCGGGGCGTCCTGACCGGCGCGCCGGTGACGGACTTGAAGCTTACATTAAAAGCGGGCCGCGCCCATCTCAAGCATACCGAGGGCGGCGATTTCCGCGAGGCGGCTTGGCGGGCGGTCCGCCAGGGCCTGATGCAGGCAAAGAGCGTGCTGCTTGAACCGGTCTACGCCTTTCGCTTGGAGGTCCCCCTACCCCAGCTGGGCCGGGCGATGCAGGATATCAAACGCATGGCAGGACGCTTTGACCCGCCGGAGACAGGGCAGGAGACGGCAACGCTGACCGGCACGGCCCCCGTCAGCACGATGCGGGGCTATGCGCGGGAGGTCGCGGCCTATACCCAGGGCCGCGGTCAGCTCCAATGCCGGGTGGACGGCTACGCCCCGTGCCATAATACGGGGGAGGTCTGCGCCGCCATCGGCTATGACCCGACAGCGGACCTGGAAAACCCGCCGGGCTCCATTTTCTGCGCCCACGGCGCGGGCTTTTACGTCCCGTGGGACAGGGTGTCAGAATATATGCACCTGGGCAGCATCCTGGAACAGCGGCAGCCGGACGCGCCGCCGCCGGTGCGGACCCGGAATCTGCGCCTGGATGACCGGGAGCTGGAGGCGATCATGGAACGGGAGTTTGGCCCCGTCCACCGCAAGCAATATACCGCGCCTGCCCGGTCGGACCGGGCGGCCCAGGCAAATCAATCCCCGCCGCCACGAAAGACGCTGGTCGTCGTCGACGGCTACAATTTGATCTTCTGCTGGCCGGAGCTTGCTGCACTGGCAGCCAGCGACCTTGCCGCCGCCCGGGAAAAGCTCCTGGAGCGCCTGGCCAATTACCGGGCCTTTACCGGGCGGGAGACGCTGGTCGTCTTCGACGCCTATCGCGTCCGGGGCGGCCGGGGCAGCCGGTCAGAGCACCACGGCGTCCATGTGGTCTATACGGCGGAGAACGAGACGGGCGACCTGTATATCGAGCGCCTGGCCCATGAGATCGGGAAAAACTACGCCGTCCGTGTCGTGACGTCGGACGCGCTGGTGCAGCTGTCGGCGCTGCGCAGCGGCGTGCTGCGGGTCTCCGCCCGGGAGTTTCTGAAGGAGGTCGCCGCCGCCGAGGCGGGCATCGCACAGACCATCGCCCCGCGCCCGAGCAAAACGACCATCGCCCAGCAGCTGGGCTGGGACGGGAAGGAGAAGCCATGAACGAGAAAGACGAACAAGCCGAGCTGGCGGCCCTGCTGCGCCGCGCCCAGGACCTGGCCGACCGCTGCGACCGCGCCGGAGTCCCGACGTCGACAACATTTTTGACCCCGGCGCAGCGCTGCGTCCTGGCCCAATGGGCCCCGCGCCACAGCGCCGTGCAGCCGGTGTTCTCCGGCGGCTATCCGGACGCCGAGCGCCAGGTGGCCTTTTTCCTGCCCGACTGGATGGACGAGCCGCCGATCGAGGAGACACTGCGGGCCGTGCAGATCAAGCCCGGATTTGGAACGCCGGGCCACCGGGACTATCTCGGCGCGATCCTGGGCCTGGGCGTCAGCCGCCCATGGCTGGGGGATGTGCTGGTGACGGAGGACGGCGCCTATGTCCTCTGCCTGCCGTCTGTCGCCGTGACGCTGCTGGATCAGCTGACCCAGGTGGGGCGGACGGGCGTCAAGTTATCGTCTGTGCCGCTGGCCTCTGTTCTCGCGCCGGAGCGGCAGCAGAAGGCAGTGACGTTTACCGTCCAGAGCCTGCGGCTGGATGCGGTGACGGCGGGGCTGTTCCGCCTCTCCCGCACCCAGGCGGCCGAGCGCATTCGCGCTGGCTTGGTACAGCTGAATTACCTGCCCTGCCTGCGGCCAGACGCCCCGGTCGCGCCGGGGGATATTCTATCCCTGCGCGGCGCGGGAAAGGCCAGCCTCCTGGAAGCCGGCGGCAGCTCCCGCAAAGGTAGGATCTTCCTCAAAGGCGCCCTCTGGCTGTGACCAAACGTCGCACGCCACCGCGCAACGAAAAACGCTGCAGCTTCGCCCGGTTTTCCAGTGCACCAGCAGCGGCGCTGGGCAACAGCCAAAGGCGCCCCTGAAAGGGGAGCTGTCAGCGTAGCTGACTGAGGGATTGATGCACTGCAATAGCAAGTTTCTAATGCAGTACTCGACTACTCCAGGCTTAAAAAAGCAAGCTTGAGTGTCTCTGCAAGCCAAGGTCTACCAGACAAACTAGCTAGCGCCCTCCGGGGGCCCGATTCTTTCTTCACCAGCGAAGAAAGAATCGGGGAAGAAAGACGCCGCGCGAGTCGCAGGGGGCGGCCCCCCAGCCCTAAGAACCCACCCCTGCATACGGCGTCGGGGCTGCAGCCGCACACTGTACGGGGTGCCAGGCAGGCTTGTGACTGCATCCGTCGTCCGGCCTGGCGTGCTGGCCGCTTGCCGCTTCGCTTGCGCTTACGACGGCGGGTGCTAGCTTGCTAGCGGGCGTTGTTGGGGGTTTTTCTTACCCTAATATTTTTCAGGCAAGCTTGCTATCGCCCTCCGGGGGCCCGATTCTTTCTTCTATAGCGAAGAAAGAATCGGGGAAGAAAGACGCCACCAAAGGCGGGGGGGCGTTCCCCCCACCTTTGGAATCCGCCCCCTGCATACGGCGTCGGGGCTGCAACCGCACACTGAATGGAGTGCCAGACAGATTTGCAACTGCATCCGTCGTCCAACCTGGTGAGCAAACCGCTTGCCGCTTCGCTTGCGCTTACGACAGCGGGTGCTAGCTTGCTAGCCGCCGTCGCGGAAGTCTTTTTCGTTGAAACGCTAGAGGGTGCAGCCCTGCAAAAAATCCATCAAGTTCCCACCGCAGTGCGTAAGCAACAGCGAAGCGGCAAGCGGCCCGCACACCAGCTATCAGGGCACGGATGCACTTGCAAATTTGCCTGGTAGTCGAAACTAACCCACCCGCACTACCGACACCCACCCAAGGGGGTGGGTCCGTAGGGCGGGGACCACCCCGCCCTGCGCGGCGTCTTTCTTTCCATATTCTTTCTTCGCCGGAGAAGAAAGAATATGGCCC
>CAUBQU010000123.1 GCA_958438185.1 uncultured Oscillospiraceae bacterium | reverse complement strand
TCCATATGCTGACAAGTAAACAGCGCGCCCAGCTGCGCGCCCAGAGCAACCCCCTGGAGACGACCCTGATGATCGGCAAGGAGGGAATCACCGAGGGCCTCATCGCCTCCGCCAAGGCCCAGCTGGCCGCCCGCGAGCTCATCAAGGGCCGCGTTTTGGAGACGGCCATGCTGACCGCCCGCGAGGCCTGCGACGCCCTCTGCGCCGCCTTAAACGCCGAAGGCGTCCAGACCATCGGCTCAAAATTTGTGATCTACAAGAAAAACGAGAAAAAAGCCCAAATCGCCGCGGAAAAGCAGCGCAACGACGCCCGGGCCAAGGAAAATCCTGTCCGCAAGGGCGCCCAGAGCCGCCGCCGCCAAGAAAAAGAGCGCCGCGAGCAGAAGAACGCCTATTTCCGCGAAGCGGCCATCCAGGCGGCGATTGACCGCCGCCGCCAGCGGGAGGAGCAGTGACCGCTTCCCGCGCATAGTGCGCGAAAATCCCGCGCAAAGTGCGCGCATGTAACGCGCAGCGCGTAGTTTATCTTTCAGTAATTGCAGCACGCATTTCAGGACAGGGGGTGCCCAGATGGGAAAGATCGGAATTTTCGGCGGCAGCTTCAATCCGCCGCACAAAGGGCATATTCTCGCAGCTGAGGAGCTGGCGCGGCGGCTGGAGCTGGATAAAATCTATCTCGTCCCCGCGGCGACGCCGCCCCACAAGCAGCTGCCGCCCGGATCACCCGACGGCCCGGCCCGTCTGCACCTGCTGCAGCTGGCCATCGCCGGGCATCCGAAGCTGGAGGCCTGCGATCTCGAGCTGCGCCGCGGCGGTGTCAGCTACACCGCCGATACCGTCCGCCAGCTGCGCAAGCGCCACCCGGCCGACCGCCTCTATCTCCTCGTCGGCCCGGACATGTTCCTGACCCTCGACGCCTGGCACGCGCCGGTCATGATCACCTCCCAGTGCACCATCGTCCTTGTCCGGCGTGAAAAGCCGGACGAAGACCTGCAGCGCCGCCTGGCCGAGCAGCGGGAGAATTTGTACCGCACCTATGCCGCCCAGATCGTCACGGTGGAAAACGACTATCTGCCCATCTCCTCGACGCTGGTGCGCCGGATGCTGACCTTCGGCTGCGGCGAAGCGTACCTGGCCCCCGCCGTGTACCAGGCCATCTGCAATGCGCGGGCCTATGGCCTTGCAAAAAGCCTGCAAGGCCTGCCGCTGGACGCGCTGCGGGAGGCCGCCATCAATCTTCTGAACACCCGCCGCGTTGCCCATGTCCTGGGCTGCAGCGAGACGGCGGCGAAGCTGGCCCGCCGCTACGGCGCCTCGGAACGCGACGCCGCCCGGGCCGGGCTCCTGCACGATATCACCAAGGCCCTGCCCCCGGATGCCCAGTTGCGATTGTGCCAAAAATATGATATACTAATTACCGATTTTGAGCGCGCTAACCCCAAGCTGCTCCACGCGAAGACCGGCGCCGCCGTCGCCCGCCACATCTTCGGCGAGAACGACGCCATCTGCGACGCCATCTGCTGGCACACGACGGGCAAGGCGGAGATGACGCTTCTGGAAAAAATTCTCTACCTCGCCGATTATATGGAGCCAAACCGCCGCTTCCCCGGCGTCGAGCTCCTCCGGGAGCAGGTGGAGCAGGACCTGGACCAGGCGCTCTATACCGCGCTGGAGATGTCCGTCCAGTCCATCGAGGAAAAGGGCGCGCTGCTGGATGAAAATTCCCGTCAGGCGCGCGATTACATGCAGCGCCAGCTGGCTGACCGCGCTGCGATAGAACAGAAATGAGGAACAAGCCTATGACAACAGCGAAACAGATCGCCCACCGGGCCGCCCAGGCCCTGGACGCCAAAAAGGGGCAGGACATCAAGCTCCTCCGGGTGACGGACGTGACGACCCTTGCCGATTACTTCCTGATCTGCACCGGCACCTCCAACACCCATGTCAACACCCTCTGCGACGAGGTCGAAAAGGTCATGACCGAAGCAGGGGAGACGCTCCTGCACCGGGAAGGCCACCGCAGCGGCACCTGGGTCCTGCTGGACTTCGGCTCCCTGGTCGTCCACGTCTTTACCGACGACACCCGCAAATTCTACGACCTGGAGCGCCTGTGGAGCGACGCCGTCGAAGAGCCGTTAACCTGCGACGAATAACCTGCGCATCTTGCGCAGGGGGAAGATATCTGCAAAAAGAGATTGTGAGGATCAAACGATGAAATATGATTTCACTGCCATCGAGCACAAATGGCAAAAGATTTGGGAAGAGCAAAAGCCCTACGCCGCCGTGACGGGGGATACGACCCGGGAAAAATTCTACGGGCTGATCGAATTCCCGTACCCCTCCGGCCAGGGCCTGCACGTCGGCCACCCGCGGCCCTTCACGGCGATGGATATCATCTGCCGCAAAAAGCGGATGCAGGGCTATAACGTCCTCTATCCTATCGGCTTCGACGCCTTCGGCCTGCCGACGGAGAACTATGCCATCAAGAATCATATTCATCCGGCCATCGTCACGAAAAAGAATATCGAGAATTTCACGAAGCAGCTGAAGATGCTGGGCTACTCCTTCGATTGGGACCGCTGCATCGACACGACGGACCCGTCCTATTATAAGTGGACCCAGTGGATCTTCCTGCAGATGTTCAAAAAGGGCCTGGCGTACAAGACGACGATGCCCGTCAACTGGTGCACCAGCTGCAAATGCGTCCTGGCCAATGAAGAGGTCGTGAACGGCGTCTGCGAGCGCTGCGGCAGCGAGGTCATCCGCAAGGAAAAGAGCCAGTGGATGCTGGCCATCACGAAATACGCCCAGCGCCTCATCGACGACCTGGACGATGTCGATTACATCGAGCGCGTCAAGACCCAGCAGCGCAACTGGATCGGCCGCTCCACCGGCGCCGAGGTCAATTTTAAAACGACCCTGGGCGATACCGTCACCGTCTATACTACCCGCTGCGATACCCTCTTCGGCGCAACGTATATGGTTCTGTCTCCCGAGCACCCGTATATCCAGAAGTGGCGCGAGCAGCTCACGAACTGGGACGCCGTCGCCGCCTATGTCGACGCCGCCGCCCGCAAGTCCGATTTTGAGCGCAGCGAGCTGAACAAGGAAAAGACCGGCGTGCAGCTGGAAGGCGTCCGGGCCATCAACCCCGTCAACGGGAAGGAGATCCCCATCTTCATCTCCGATTACGTCCTCGTGACCTACGGCACCGGCGCGATCATGGCCGTCCCCGCCCATGACGACCGCGACTGGGCCTTCGCCAAGAAATTTGGCTGCGAGATCGTCGAAGTCGTCGCCGGCGGCGATGTCGAAAAAGAAGCGTTTACGCTGAAGGACGACACCGGCGTTATGGTTAACTCCGGCTTCCTGAACGGCCTGACGGTCCGCCAGGCCATCCCCAAGATGCTCTCCTGGCTGACCGAGCAGGGCCTGGGCCACGAGAAGGTCAATTACAAGCTCCGCGACTGGGTCTTCTCCCGCCAGCGCTATTGGGGCGAGCCCATCCCGCTGGTCGAGTGCCCCAAGTGCGGCTGGGTCCCCGTCCCGGAGGAGGAGCTGCCCCTGGTCCTGCCCCAGGTCGACTCCTACGAGCCGACGGACGACGGCCAGAGCCCCCTGTCCAAGATGACGGACTGGGTCAATACGACCTGCCCCTGCTGCGGCGGCCCCGCCAAACGCGAGACGGATACCATGCCCCAGTGGGCCGGCTCCAGCTGGTACTTCCTGCGGTATATGGACCCGCATAACGACAAAGCCCTGGCTAGCCCCGAGGCCCTGCAGTACTGGTCCCCGGTGGATTGGTACAACGGCGGCATGGAGCATACGACGCTCCACCTCCTCTACAGCCGCTTCTGGCACAAATTCCTCTACGACCTGGGCATCGTCCCGACGAAGGAGCCCTATCACAAGCGCACCTCCCACGGTATGATCCTCGGCGAGGGCGGCGAGAAAATGTCCAAATCCCGCGGCAACGTCGTCAACCCCAACGATATTGTCGATCAGTACGGCGCGGACACGATGCGCCTGCATATCATGTTCATCGGCGATTTTGAAAAGGCCGTCTCCTGGTCCAACGAAGCCGTCAAGGGCTCCAAGCGCTTCCTCGACCGCGTCTGGAACCTGGCCGAGTCCTGCACGGATAGCCTGGACCTCACCCCCGCCAACGAATCCGCACTTCACAAGACGATCAAAAAGGTCACCCTGGATATCGACGACCTGAAGATGAACACCGCCATCTCCGCCATGATGAGCTTGGTGAACACCCTGAGCGCCAACGGCTGCTCCAAGGGCGATATGCGCGAGCTCCTGCTCCTCCTCAGCCCCTTCGCCCCCCATATGGTCGAAGAGCTCTGGGAGCGCCTGGGCTTCGCCGCCGCCTCCGGCTGCATGGCCTGCCAGGCCCAGTGGCCCACCTGGGACGAAGCAAAGACCGTCGACGCCACCGTCGAAATGGCCGTCCAGGTCTGCGGCAAGCTCCGCGCCACCATCGTCGTCCCCATGGACTCCGATGAAGCCACCGTCGTCTCCGCCGCCATGGCTGTCGAAAAGATTGCCAAGATCGCCGAAGGCAAGAAGCTTTTGAAGGTCATCCACATCAAAAACAAGCTTGTCAATTTAATCCTGAAATAAGTTTGATTGAAATAAGCTTGCAACCCATCGGATAAAGGACGCCGTGCAGCCCCCCGCTGCACGGCGTCCTTATATTCCTGCGCACCCGAGGGCTGCGCCAAGCCAAAGGCTCCCTTGCGTATGGGTGAGACTCCAAGAGCGCGCAGCGCGATTGGCTAAGTCGAACCCATGCAGCGTAGAGGGATTGCTGCAGAGCAAAAACAAGTTTGCAAAGCAGTACTCGACTACTCCAGGTTTCAAAAGCAGACTAGAGAATTTCTACAAGCTAATATCTACCAGACAGTTTAGTTACCGCCCTCCGGGGGCCCGATTCTTTCTTCACCAGCGAAGAAAGAATCGGGGAAGA
>CAUBQU010000122.1 GCA_958438185.1 uncultured Oscillospiraceae bacterium | reverse complement strand
GCATTTTTCTTCTTTTTAATTTTGAGTTCCCCCTCTGCCTCACGAAGTCGACGCCCATCGGCGCGCTTCTACAGTATCTATCCTCGTTCGCTATTTATTATAGTAGATGCTTTCCCAAAAATGCAATCCCAATCTAAAAATCTTAGGAAATTTTTAAGTTGTGCCCGCATGGCGCTGCCGGTAGGCATCGACAAATTGCTCCGCCAGGCGCAGCGGCTGCTCTGCCTTCGCCAGGTGCAGCGCAAGGATCGGCTTCTCCGCCTTGGGCAGCATCCGCACGCGGCCCTTCCAGACCGGCTCCGCGCTGAGATCTGAGACGGCGGCAAAGTCAAATTCCGCCATGGTAAAGAGCAGCTCCGCGCCCTTTTGCGAGATATCCGCGACGCCCGCCGCCGCGGCTCTGGCGCGCAGCAGCGCCACCGCCAGCAGATTCATCACGCCCTTGGGTGGGTCGCCGTAGCGGTCGACGATCTCGTCAAGCAGATCGTCGGCATCGGCCCGGCTGCGGACCGCCGCCATCCGGCGGTACAGATCCATCCGCTGCTCCCCGTCGGGGACGTAGGTCTCGGCGATATTCGCTGTCACCGCCAGGTCCGCCGTGCAGACCGGCTCCTTCTTTTTCTCCTCGCCCTGCTCTTCCAGGACGGCGTCCTCCAGCAGCTGCAGGTACATATCATAGCCCACCGTCATCATATGGCCAGATTGCTCCGCGCCCAGGAGATTACCCGCGCCGCGGATCTCCAGATCCCGCATGGCGATCTTAAAGCCAGAGCCGAAGGCGGCAAAATCCCGGATGGCCGTCAGGCGCTTTTCCGCCACCTCGGAGAGGGTCTTGCCCCGGCGGAAGGTCAGATACGCAAAGGCGTGACGGCTGCTGCGGCCCACGCGGCCCCGCAGCTGATGCAGCTGGGCCAGGCCAAAATGATCGGCGTCCTCGATGATCAAGGTGTTGACATTGGGGATATCAATGCCCGTCTCGATGATCGTCGTGCAGACCAAGATCTGCACATCGCCATCGGCCATACGCTGCATCACGTCGGAGAGCTGCTCCTGGGTCATTTTCCCATGCCCCACGGCGACCTCCGCCTCCGGGATGCGGCGCTTGATGCCCGCCGCCGTCTGCTCGATGCTCTCGACCCGGTTGTGCAGATAATACACCTGCCCGCCCCGGGCCAGCTCCCGCCGGATCGCCTCGTCCAGCACCGGCTGGGCATATTCCATCACATAGGTCTGCACCGGGTACCGGTCCTGGGGCGGCTGCTCGATGGTCGACATATCCCGCAGGCCGGACAGGGCCATATTCAGCGTCCGGGGAATGGGCGTGGCAGACAGGGTCAGCACGTCCACCCCGGTACTCATCTCCTTGAGCCGCTCCTTGTGGGTCACGCCGAAGCGCTGCTCCTCGTCTACGATAAGCAGGCCCAGGTTTTTAAACTCGATCTCCTTTTGCAGCAGTTTATGCGTTCCGACCACAAGATCCACCGCGCCGCTGCGCAGCCCAGCAATCGTCTGCCGCTGCTGCGCCGCCGTGCTGAACCGGCTGAACAGGTCGATATTGACCGGGAACCCGGCAAACCGCTGCTTTGCCGTCAGATAATGCTGCCGGGCCAGGACCGTCGTCGGGACCAGGATGGCCACCTGCTTGCTGTCCAAAATCGCCTTCATTGCTGCCCGCAGCGCGACCTCCGTTTTTCCAAAGCCGACGTCACCGCATAGGAGCCGGTCCATCGGCGTGGGCTGCTGCATATCCTGCTTGATCTCGGCGATGCAGCGCAGCTGGTCATCCGTCTCCACATAGGCAAAGTTCTCCTCAAACTCCGTCTGCCAGGGCGTATCCGGCGAAAAGGCATAGCCCGGGCGGCGCTTGCGCTCGGCGTAGAGCTTGATGAGCTTCGCCGCCATATCCTTGGCCGATTTTTTCGCCTTGGCCTTCGTCTTCTCCCAGGTATCCGTCCCCAGCTTGTTCAGTCGCACCGCACCGTTTTCCCCGGCGCCGATGTATTTAGAAACCAGATCCAGCTGCGTCGCCGGGACATAGAGCACATCCGTTCCCTGGTAAGAGATCTTGATATAATCCTTCACGACACCGTCCAGCTTCATCTGCTCCATGCCCTCGTAGCGGCCGATGCCGTGATAGGTATGGACGACAAGATCGCCCGGTGTCAGGTCTGTAAACGAGCGCAGCTTCTGCCGGTTGGACGCCTTGACAGGAGCCTTTGGCCGCCGGGCCGGTTTCTTCTGCAGCAGCTGCCCTTCTGAGAGCACCGCCAGGTGCAGCGCCGGGTATTCCATGCCTGCGGGCAGAGTGCCGTCTGTCAGGTAGATCGTCCCGGCAGGAGGCAGCTGCGTCAGCGGGAAGGCCAGGATGGCCGGGATCTCCCGCTCCCGCAGCATCTCGTGCAGGATCTCGCCCCGGCGGCGGTTGCCGCACAGGACCAGGCAGGCATAGCGCTCCTTGCGGTAAAACGCCAGGTCTGCCGCCGCGGTCTCCACGCTGCCGCCGTAGCAGGGCAACTGCTTGGCATTGATCGTCAGCAGCTTCTGGGGCGCAGGCTGCTCCGGGTAGCTGGCCGCCAGGAAGGCATCCAGATAAACCGTCTGCCGCGGGGCCAGGCTTTGGCACAGCTGCTCCCATGGGCTGTAAAAATCGCAGAGTTCCCCCGCCAGCTGCCCCGTCTCCAGCAGGCCGTCCAGCAGCTGACCCATCTGGTCCTGCTGCTGCCGGATGGCCCGGCGAATATTTCCGTGATCGCAAAGCAGAACGAGCGCGTCCTCCGGCGCATAGTCCAGCGCTGTGGCAAACAGCGGATAGATCAGCGCCATATAACGGTCCGCCGCCGGGAGATCCTCGCCGTTTTCCAGGCGCTCTCTGTCCTGCCGCAGGGTCTGCAGCAGCGCTTCATTGGGGTGCCGGCGGCGCTGTTGCCGGGCGATCAGCGCTTCTAAGTCCGCGCACAGCCCCGCAATACCGCCGGGGTGCAGCTGCGGCAGACATTCGGCCACCGGTAGGATCGTCAGCGTCTCCAGATTCTCTGTCCGCCGCTGGGTCTGCGCGTCGAATTGGCCCATGGTATCCACTTCATCGCCAAAAAATTCGATCCGCACCGGCGCGTCGCTGGCCGGAGAAAAAACATCCACGATGCCGCCGCGCATGGCAAATTGCCCGACGCCCTCGACCAGGCTGCCCCGGGTGTACCCACTGGCCAGCAGCCGCCGAGCCAGCGCCGCCGGTTCAAGCTGCATACCACAGTGCAGGGTGATGGCCGCCGCCTGCAGCTGGGCGCGGGGGACCGTCCGCAGCACCGCCGCCTCTGCCGACATGACCTGCACCCGGGTGCGCCCCTGGGCCAGGTCGTAGAGTTGCCGCAGCCGCTGCTGCTCCCACTGCCGGGAGACGACCGCCGCATCATAGAGCGTCAGGTCCCGGGTCGGCAGCGTTGCCACCGGGCCGCCCAAAAACGCCTGCAGCTCTGCCGCCGTCCGGGCTGCCGCCATATCATCCTGGCAGACGATGACGACGGGCCGGTCCAGCTGCCGGGCCAGCGCCGCAATCAGGTGTGACCGGTTGATCTGCGCCGCGCCTGTCACAGCCACCGTTTGATTTTTCCGGCAGCAATCCACCAGACTCTGATATTCCGGCAGCCCGTTTAAAACTTCCAACAATAGATCCACCGCGCAGACCTCCCTTCCCGTTAACATAACAACGCGGAAAGGGAGTCGGCTCCCTTTCCGTTCGTTCTTTTGCGCCGCAGCGCTTATTGTGTTTTCCCATTAAAAAGATTTGCCGCCGCCTGGCAGCCATGCTGCATGATCTCCAGCGCAGCCTGCCCAGCCCAGGTGATGACCGGCGCCAGCGCCTTCTCCTCCTGCGCGGAAAACGTTGAGAGGACCCAGTCGGCCAGGTCATAATCCGGATGCGGCTTTTGCCCGACCCCCACCTTGACCCGTGGGAATGCCTGGCTCTGCAGCTCCTGCACAATGGATTTGATGCCATTGTGCCCACCGGCGCTGCCCGCCGCCCGCACCCGCAGGCGGCCGACCGGCAGAGAAATATCGTCAAACAAGACAATGATCCGCTCCGGCGGGATCTTATAATAATCCGCCAGCGGCCGCACGGCCTGCCCGGAGAGATTCATATACGTCATCGGCTTCACAAGCAGGACCCGGCGATCTGCGATCGTCGCGAGACCTGTCAGCGCCTTGTGCTTGAGGCGGTCCACCGTCACATGCTCGGCCGCCGCCAGCGTGTCAATGCAGCGGAAGCCGACATTATGCCGGGTATGCGCATAGGTAGGCCCGGGATTTCCCAGGCCTACCAGCATATAATCTACGGAAGATTTTCGAAACAGCATACCTTAGAACAGGCTGGAGATCGACGTCTCCTGATAGATCCGCGTGATCGCCTTTGCAAACAGCGGCGAAACATCCAGCTGGCGGATCTTCGGGCCTGCGCCGCCTGCGGGCAGCGGGATGGTGTTGAGCAGCATCAGCTCTTCGATGCAGCTATCCTGAATGCGCTGGATCGCCGGGCCGGAGAGGACGCCGTGGGAAGCGCAGGCGAAGACAGCCTTCGCGCCATTGTCCTGCAGGGCTGCTGCCGCGTTGCACAGGGAGCCGGCGGTATCAACCATATCGTCAAAGAGGATGCAGGTCTTGCCGCTGACATCGCCGATGATGTTCATGACCTCGCAGAAATTGGCCTTCTGGCGGCGCTTATCGACAATGGCCAGGCCCATATGCAGCTTTGCCGCAAAGGCACGCGCCCGGGCGACAGAGCCGACGTCCGGCGAAACGACGACGAAGTCGTCATGGTTGTAGACCGCTTCGTCAAACTTATTGGCATAGTACTTGACAAAGATCGGGTTGCCCAGCATGTTATCGACCGGGATATCAAAGAAGCCCTGGATCTGTGCTGCGTGCAGGTCCATCGTCAGGACGCGGTCAGCACCAGCGGCGACGATCATATTGGCGACCAGCTTTGCGG
>CAUBQU010000121.1 GCA_958438185.1 uncultured Oscillospiraceae bacterium | reverse complement strand
CGCACATCACGCCTCATGTGTTCCGGCATACCTTCTGTACGAACATGGCGAACGCTGGCATGGATATTAAGACCTTGCAGTATGTCATGGGACATTCCGATGTGGGCGTCACGCTGAACGTTTATACTCATGCAAGCTATGACCGCGCCGCCGAGCAGATGGCAAAGATCATTGATTTTAAAGGGCTTGCCGCACCGGAGCAGCAGAGAAAATCAGGTTGAAGCAATCGCAGCCACTACACCAATTACTACACCATTTGCCCGAAAATCTGCGTAGAGTTACGGAAATATGCGTAGGTTTCCGGCATAACAGCAAAAATGAAAGAAGCGCCCGAAGCCCCGAAATATTAAGGCTTGGAGGCTTTTGAAGGGATATAGAAGCAATGACAAAAATCTTATTCGTTTGCCACGGCAACATCTGCCGCAGTCCGATGGCGGAATATGTCCTGCGGGACTTGGCGGACCGGGCGGGGCTGGCGGCGCAGGTGCGCGTCGCCTCGGCAGCCACGAGCCGGGAGGAGATCGGCAACCCGGTCTATCCGCCGGTCCGCCGCCTGCTGGCGCGCCACGGCATTCAGGCCGGCGGCCACGCGGCCCGACAGCTGACCCGGGCGGATTACGACGCCTATGACCTTCTCATCGGCATGGACGCGGCGAACCTTGCCAACATGCGCCGCCTGTTTGGCCGAGACGAAAAGCTCTCCCTGCTGATGGACTACACCCCCACCCCGCGGGACGTCGCCGACCCCTGGTACACCGGCGATTTTGACGCCACCTGGTGCGATGTCACCACCGCCTGCCGCGACCTACTCCGTTCGCTGTTCCCAGAGACAGAGATCCCACGCATCCCGTAATTGAAAATAAAGCAAAGAAATAGGAAAGGAGCAGGCCGATGGAAACGACTTATACCGATGCCCAGCTGCGGCGCTTGCTGCTGGAGACGCTGGAGAAAACGCCCCGGCTGCGGCGGAAGGCGCTGCTGGAGCGCTGCGTCGCGCAGCTGGACTTTCCCCAGACGCAGCTGTCCGACCACGCGGCGGGCAGCCCCGTCGTCCGCTGCAAAAGCCGCCTGGGCGCGCTGCTGAGCGAGCTCATCCGCAGCGGCGATATCGCTGAGAGCGAGAGCGGCTACCTGAGCGTCCTGCAGGCGGCGGACGCTGTCGCCCAGCGGGAGCGGGCTGCGGCCTTTTTGCTTGGCGAGCTGCGCCAGGGGGCGGCGCTGCCCCGGCGGGAGCTCTTTGCCCGGGCCGACCGTGCCTTTGCACCGGCGACAAAAGAACAGGCCGCGGCGCTCCACGCGCTGTTGGGCGAATCGCTGCGCGCCCTGGAGCGGACGCGGCAGATCGTCGACTCGCCCGGCGGCTATTGCCTGCCCCAGGGGCCGTATCCCAATTCCGAGCTGGGCTATTGGCTCCAGGCAGCGGAAAATGGCGCAGATGCGCAGGAATGCTTCCTCCAAGTCGTCCACGCCAAGGGCGGCGAGTGGTTGGAGGATTACGCAGTGCGCCTGCTGGCGGATTATTTCCGCCGCTGCGGCAAGACCGTCACCGCGGCCCGCGTCACCGGCGGCTCCAATGACGGCGGCTTAGACGGCGTCATTGAGACGACAGACCCCATGGGCTTCCGGGAGAAAATGCTGCTGCAGATGAAAAACCGCTACAGCCCCATCTCGCCGAAGGACGTGCGGGAGTTTTACGGCGCGGTGTGCATCGCCCGGGGCAGCCGCGGTATTTTTGTAACGATCTCGACATTCCACCCGGAGGCGCAGCGGCTGCTGGAGCAGGTGGATAATCTCATCGGCGTGGACGGCGCCAAGCTGTTTGCCATCGCGGCCTACTGCGGGATGGGGGTCCGGCCTACCCCGGACGGCGCGCAGCTGGACCCCGCCCTGTTCCTGGAAAAATCACTGTGAGCGGAGGGCCTATGGAGATTTTATACGCCGATGCCACGCTGCTGGTGGCCAGTAAGCCGCCCCGGGTCCTGTCGACAGACGAGCCCGGCGGAATGCCCGACCTGCTGCGTCAGGCCCTGGGGGACCCGGCGGCCAATGTCCGCACCGTCCACCGGCTGGACCGGGTCGTCGGCGGCGCGATGGTCTTCGCCCGGACGAAGCGGGCGGCCCGGGAGCTCTCGGCCCAGATCACGGACGGGGGCTTTGGGAAGCGCTATCTTGCCGTCGTCCACGGCGCGCCTACGCCGCCCGCCGGTCGGATGGAGGATGAGCTCTGGCGCGACAAGGCCCGGCGCATGACGTTTGCCGTGCCTACGCCCGGGCCGGAGACGCAGCATGCCGCCCTGGACTATCGGACCCTGGCGACGCAGCAGGGCAAGAGCCTGGTGGCTGTCAGCTTACTGACGGGGCGGACGCATCAGATCCGCGCCCAGTTTGCAGGCCGCGGCCTGCCCCTGGTGGGCGACCGGAAATACACCCCCTGGCCGGACCGGCAGGATGCCTGTGAGATCGCCCTCTGGTCCAGCCTGCTCCGCTTCACCCACCCGAAGACGGGCGAGCCGCTGGAATTTTTTGTCCCGCCGCCGGATGCGCCGCCCTGGCAGTTATTTGACCCGGCGCTGTTTTCACGTGTGGGGGAGGAATTTTGAAAAATATACAAGGCCCCGCCCGTCTCCTACGAGACAGGCGGGGCCTTGTGATAGCTTGCGATTTTTAATTTCTGGAGCACTTCTCCGCGTCCATGGCCAGGGCAAACAGCAGGACGTGCAGCGCATTGGCAGGGCCCTTGACCTCCAGCACATAGGTATCGGTCATCCGCAGCAGCTCCTTGGAGACGGTGGCAATGCACTGTCCGCTGGGGCCGGTGATGGTGTAATCCCAGCCCATCCAGTCGCCCTGGACGGCCCAGCCGTTGTAGTCAATGTCAAACCGGGGGCGCAACAGGGAAAATTCCTTGCGGATGCAGCCCAGATACTGGCCGCCGCAGGAGACCTCAAACTTTGGCAGCAGCGACAAGATCCGCTCCCGGACTTCCCCGACCTCCCGGCCCTGGGCGTCGTAGACCTTCAGCAGATGCCCCCAGGCCAGCTGGCCTTTGACGGTGTAGCAGACGCTGCCGTCCTCTGTGTAAATATCATAGCTGTCAAACCAGGAAAACAGCCGCTGTTTAAACAGTAAACGCATCGGTTCCTCCCTCTGCGCTACGCGCCGGGAGCTCCGTCTCGCAGACGCATTCCGTTTTGATCTTTCCAACTAAAAATTGCAGCGCGTCGACGACGTGGGGCCGGATATCTCCGCCCACCAGGACATACATGATATCATCGCCGACCAAAAGCCTACCTTCATTCAGCCAGACCCGGGCGTAAAAGATGCCCGGCAGCTGGTAGGTCTCGGCAATGGCGGCTTCGACCTTGGCCTCGTCGTAAGAAAAGTCCATCCCCGCCACCGGGGGCAGCCCTTGGGCGCCGTGCCGGGCTTGGGCCCGGGGCGTGGCGCGGACGACGCCGTTGTGGATCAGATACATTCCGACGCCTGCTTGCCCGGCCTGCGCCTTTGCCTCCCGCAGCCAGGCGTCCATAGATGGGATCGTTTTCTGCATTGTGCCACCTCATTTCGCTGCGCTGCGGCAAGCCGTGGCGCTTTTTTTCATAGTAGCACAGCGGGAAATTCCCTGTCAAGTGCGGCCCGGGAAAGCGCCGGTTTTTGTTGACAATTCCCCGGCTTTTCGCATATAATAGAGGAAACTGGAAGGAAAAGAGGGATGCGTTATGCTGTGCCCGTATTGTTCCGCGCCGCTTCTGGACGGCGCAAAATTCTGCGGCGCCTGCGGGAAACCAGTCCCGGCTCAGCCGCTGGTCGACGTGCAGCCGCCGATGGACCCGCAGCCGCCGGTCGATGCCCAGCCGCCGGTCGACCCGCAGCCGCCGGTTGATGCGCAACCGCCTGTGGACCCGCAGCTGCCGGTGACGGCGCAGCCGGTCCCCCGCAAAAAGGGCTGGCGGCCGTGGATGACGGTCACGGTCATTGTCCTGGCGTCCCTCGCAGGTGCGGCGGCGCTGTTTTTTGGCGTATGGCGGGTGCAGTCGCTGCTCCGCGATGCCGCCGACCCCATCGGCCTGATTGAAGACTGGCTGTACGGCGACCAGACCGACGATCCCTGGGACGATGACACCTGGGATGACGATTGGTATGACTGGGACGACGACAGCGACGGTCCCTATTATGACGACGCCCTGGAAAATACCTGGCTGATGCAGGTGGAGGGCGACGACGGCGAGGATATGATCCTGATGCTGAGCTTCGACGGCGAGGATGTCCGCCTCTTTGTCATGACCTTCGGCCACGCCGACTACCGCGGCAAATACGCCTACGAGTACGACGGGGCGGATACGATCTATGTCCCAGAGTTTGAGCAGTCCTTCCACTATTATATCAGCGATTGGGGCGATACCCTGATCCTGGAGCCGGGCATCGTCCTGGGCACGGAATACGAGGAGTGGACTCTGGCGCAGTAGATCCATCAATGATATGCAGTGATATGCAGCGTTTTGCCATCCCGGCAGGGCGCTGCATTTTTATGATCCCGACCTGTGTGGTGGCCAAAATTGTAAACTTTTTTGCAAAAACCAGGTAAAATCCAGATTTTACTTGCAACGGGCGTTCTCCTCCGGTATAATAAAAGCCATCTAAGTTTTGCCCCCCAGGGGCGTTACCAGCAAGGAGTGAAAGAATAACATGAGCGCTTCGCGTGAAAAGAAACAGCGTCAGGTGTTAAAAGAGCAGGGGATCGCGCCCCAACAGCTGGCGGCCCAGGCGGCGGCAAAGAAACGCCGGAAGAACCGGACTGTTGCGGCGATCGTGATCGTCCTGGTCCTGGCTGTCGCGGTGACGGGCGTCTATTTTGGCTTGATCCAGCCCAACCGCGCCGTAAAAACATCGACGGCCCTGCAGGTCGGCGACCACGCACTGACCCCGGTCGATATGAGCTTTTATTATATGGACACGGTCTATCAGTTCTACAACCAGTATGGCAGCTACCTGAGCTATGTCCTGGAC
>CAUBQU010000120.1 GCA_958438185.1 uncultured Oscillospiraceae bacterium | reverse complement strand
GTCTGTGCGTATTCCTATAATTTTACTATAAATTTGTCCGGCGTAGCGACGCGGGGCAGGATGTAAGGAGGAGTTTTTATGGAACCCTGTCGCATTATGCTGATGAGCGGTTACCTCGGCTCTGGCAAGACGACAAGCATGACAGCGCTGGCGAAGTACCTGACGGACCAAGGCAGAAAGGTCTGCCTGATCACCAACGACCTGGGCAGCAACCTGGTCGATACGGCCTATGTCGCCGAGTCCGGCATCCCGGTGCTGGAGATCTCCAACGGCTGCCTGTGCCACGATGTGCCCCAGTTGCTGGAAAAGATCGACCGGCACGTCGCCGAGTCCGGCGCGGAATTTGTAATCTTCGAGCCCGTCGGCTCCTGCGTCGATATGGTGGACCACGTCTACCGGGACATCGCCGCCAATCACCGGGAGGGCTACACCCTGGCCCCTGTCTCGGCGATCGTCGACCCGCGCCGCTTCCGCAGCGTCTACCTGGAAGGGAAGATGGGCGAGAACATCGGCGAGACCGCCGTTGCCTACGGCTTCCAGAAGCAGCTGGAGGAGGCGGACCTGCTCCTGCTCAATAAGATCGACCTGTATTCCGATGAAGAGATTGCGGAAATTCACGCGGGGATCGAAAAATACTTCCCCGGCGTCCCCGTCATTGAGATCTCCGGCCTGCGGGGCTACCATATGGACCAGTGGGCGGACTATGTCCTGCACCATACGTCGACCCTGCGCCCCTTGGAGATCGACATGGATCTGATCCTCAAGGGCTGCGAGGATATGGGCTGGTACAACAAGGTCTCGATGATCGAGGCGCTGCAGCCGGTCAATATGCGCGAGGTCCTGGAGGAATATCTCCACGCGGTGCAGAGCGTCTTCCAGGCGTCCGGCCGGGAGATTCTGCACGCCAAGGTGCATCTGGACCAGGGCGGCCGCTTCGTCAAATCCGCTTTGACGAGCACCAGCGGTGAGGTCAACTCCGTCGGGAACCTGACCCAGTTCAGCGGCAAGGGCACGCTGAATGTCAACATCCGCGCCCTGATGCTCCCGAAGGAGCTGGCAGACGTCATGGAATCCCAGCTGGAACAGATCCTGGCGGCGCACGGTGTGACGATCGCCGAGAACGCATTGCAGTCCTTCCTCCCGGTGGACGACCCTCCGGCACCCCGGGCGAAATATTAAGAAAGAAAACAAGAAAGGCAGGAACACACATGAAAAAGAGAAAACTTGCAGCCATCCTCCTGGCGGGCGCTATGCTCATCGGCGCCTTAGCTGGCTGCGGCAGTGACAAGGCAGCAGGCAGCGACACCCCGGGCTCCGACACCCAGCCCGCAGCGCAGACCGATAACAACGCCAAGACCGATTCCGACGTCATCAATGTCGGAATCTACGACGGCAGCTATCTGGCCGTCTCCGTCCTGGTGGCCCGGGAGATGGGCTACTTTGACGACGAAGGCCTGAACATCAACTGGGAAAATGTCGCGGGCGACGGCACCGCGATGGTCTCCACCGGCGACCTCGACATGTACACCAGCGGCGTCAACCGTGTTCTGACGGCGGTCGCCGAGGGCGATACGAGCGTGCATATCGTCAGCGGCCTGATGTCTGAGGGCTGCGACTATGTCGCCCTGAACGACTTCCCGCTTGACGAGCTGACCAGCGCCCAGGATTTCGATGGCCTGTCCATCGCCGCCTGCACCGGCGACCCCGGCCTGCTCTGGACGCAGGAATTCCTGCAGGATGCCGGTGTCTAGGCGAATTTTGTCGAATTCGGCAGCATTGCAGAGTCCGTGACCGCCGTCCAGAAGGGCGAGTGCGACATCGGCATCATCTGCGGCGCGTCGAGCTACGAAGCGCTGCTGACCGGCTCCTGCAAGGTCCTGGCCCAGGTCGTGGACTTTGTCGGCACGTTCCCGTGCTGCCGTCTGCAGGCCAGCGCGAATATGGTCGAAAACCGGCATGACGATCTCGTCAAATTCATCCGCGCTCAGCTGCGGGGCTATGAGACCTACCGCAACGACCCGGATACCGTCGGCAAGATCCTCTCCGATATCTCCGGCCAGGACGCCAGCATCTGCATCGCCAAGATGTACGACTCCGACGAGTACGACACCCCCATGACCGTCGGCATCGACCCGGACAGCGACGCCATCATCGGCACCTATGAGAAGCTGAAGAACCTCGGCGTCATCAATAAGGACACGACGTATGACATCGAACCCAACCTCTCCATCACCCCTTACCAGGAAGCCCTCCAGAGCCTCATCGACGAGGACCCGGACAACGCCCTCTGGCAGGAGCTGATGACTCGCTTCGAGGAGAACAACGCCATCATCCTCGCAAAGTCCTGATGCGCCATGGGTGAGATTCGGATCGAGAATCTTACTTACCTCTATCAAAATAACGGGACCGCCTTTCCCGCCCTGCGGGAGGTCAATTTGACGGTGCACAGCGGCGAGCTGCTGTGCATCGTCGGTCACTCCGGGTGCGGCAAGAGCACGCTGCTGCGGCTGCTGCAGGGCCTGCTCCAGCCGACGCAGGGCCGCATCCTGCTGGACGGCGCCCCGGTGACGGGCCCGGATACGGACCGCGCCATCGTCTTCCAGCAGTACTCCCTGTTTCCCTGGCTGCGGGTGAAAAAGCAGGTGCTCTTCGGCATCCGCCACGCCGCCCGCAAGCTGCCGAAGCAGGAGGCGGAGCAGCGCGCCGTGCAGATGCTGGAACGGGTCGGCATGGGGCCGTATCTGGACCGCTATCCCTGCCAGCTCTCCGGCGGAATGCAGCAGCGGGTGGCCATCGCCCGGGCGCTGGCCATGGACCCGGATATCCTGCTGCTGGACGAGCCCTTCGGCGCGCTGGACGCCAAGCGCCGGGCCCAGCTGCAGCAGCTGCTGCTGGACCTCTGGAGCGGCGACGCCGCGAAGAAAACGGTGGTGTTCGTCACCCACGATATTGACGAAGCGCTGATCCTGGCCGACCGGATCGTGTTCATGGCCCAGGGCCAGATCCTGGAGACCTTAGAGGTCTCGGCCCAGCGGCCCCGGACGCCAGAGCTGCTGGAGCACGACGCGGCGCTCCGGGCCTGCAAGGCGCGGATCCTGCAGTTATTTGATGAGGATGGGCAAGAAGATGAAGAAGCTATTTAATATTCCCTTTTTCCTGGCCCATGGCCTGCTGGCGGCGCTCATCGCCTTTGTGCTGACGCCCGGCGCGCGGGATACGGCATCCCCCGTGGCGTTCTGCATCGCCATCGGGCTGATCGAGGTGCTGTATCTGCTGCAGCTCTGGCGCAAGACGCTGGTGCGGCGCGCGCCCAACAGCATCTCTGAGATCATGGTCCTGGTCTACGCGCTCCTGCTGCTGTGGGAGCTGGGGACGCGGCAGTATAACTGGCTGAATGTCCTCATTTTCCCGGCGCCGGAGAATGTGTTCATTCTCTTTGGGACAAAATGGCAGGAGATGCTGCTCAACGCGGCCTACTCCATGGAGCTGCTGCTGGTCGGCTTTCTGGGCGGCGTGCTGCTGGGGACGTTTGTCGGCATCCTGGTGGGCTGGATCGACAAGGTCCGGCAGATCTTCCACCCAATCTTCAAGGTCCTGGCGCCGATCCCGCCGATGATTATCTCCCCGTATGTGATCGTCGTCATGCCGTCGTTCCGCAGCGCGTCCATCGTGCTGGTCATGTTCACCGTTTTCCTCTTCGTCATCCTGACGACGATCGAGACGGTGCAGAACATCGACCGGAACATTCTCGACTCCGCCCGGGCCATGCACCTGAGCAACCCGGCGATGATCTTTGAGATCTTGGTCCCCTATGTCACCCCCGGCGTCGTCTCCGGGCTGAAGGTCAATATGATCCTCGGCTTTATGATGCTGATGTTCGCCGAGACCATCGGGTCAAAATACGGCCTGGGGCACTGGATCAATGTCAACCATCTCTATATGAACTACGCCGGGCTTATCGCAGGCTTTATCGAGATCGGCGTGCTGGTCCTGGCCATCAATAAGATCATCGAGGTCATCCAAAAGCGCGCCATCGCCTGGCAGTAGTGCGATGCATGCGATGCACGAGATGCAAGCAGTGCCTGGAAGAATTGGAAAATAAAGACCGCGGCGCGGCCCCCATAATCAGGGGCCGCGCCGTTTTCCTGGAAACCGCCCGGGGCAGGGGAGAAATCCGCCCCCGGCGGTTGATTTTGCCGGGGCGGATATGCTACCATTACCCTGTAATGTTATGCCCTTCGGCGTTGCAGCCGCCAGGAGACCGAAGAAGCGTATGAGTACCAATGTATCAAAACTAAAGCGGGAGGCCCTGCTGGAGGAGCTCCGCCAGCTGCGCGCCTATCTCGACGCCCACGGTTTCCAAGGCGGCATCGTCCGCAACGATGAGACGACGGACGAGCTGTGCATCTGCACCCAGCGCTATTGTGAGGACATCGCCAGCGCCGACTGGCAGGTCCTGTCCGAGTGTCTGCCGTGACGGCGTTCCAGTCTTTAGATTAGGGAGGTGAGCCCAATGGCAATCAAGAGCGTTTCCATCCGCATCGAGGAAGAAATGCTGGAAAAGCTTGCCTTTGTCGCGGATTACGAGGGGCGGTCTGTAAACAGCCATATTCTTGTATTGATCCGCGAGAACATTGCGCAATTTGAAGCGCGCCACGGCGCAATCAGCGGCAGCATCCGGCCGGATGTCAATGTGAAGCTGACGCGAAAGCACGGCTGAGGCGCGGCGGATTTGTCCCCGACCAAGGGCAGCGCAGCTTGACAAAGACTATGCCGAGTCCTATAATGGACCTAGTCCATGCCTGCACTTTGCTCGCTGCAAGCCTACGGCTCCGGCGGGGATGCGGGAAGAATATGCTGCTTGTGTTGGAGGTATAGAAAGATGCAGAAATTTGATTTGACGAAGCTGCTGCCGTTTTACGACAAGATCGAGGAGACCTGCCTGGCCGCCTTCCGCGCCGAAGCGGAGCCGACGCCCTACGGGCTGCTGCTGGAGCTGATGGACCTGCCGGGCCTGCCTATGCAC